>JAUVTH010000056.1 GCA_030601615.1 Gemmatimonadota bacterium | reverse complement strand
GTGACGGCGGAGGGCACGACCCGGCTCAGGAACGCGGCGGCGGAGCCTCACGTGCAGGATCTGTGCGCATTCCTGGTCTCGATGGGTGCCGTGATCCAGGGCGTCGGCACACATGACCTGACGATCCAAGGGGTCGAGGGGTTGGGGGGGACCCGGCACAGGATCGGAGCGGACCACATCGAGATCGGAAGCATCGTCGGCCTGGCTGCGATAACCGGTTCGGAGGTCGTGATCGAGGACGTCGAAGCTGCCCACATGGATCCCCTGCGGATCGGTCTCGAGCGCCTTGGAATACACTTCGACCTCAGGGACGGCGATCTGCACGTCCCGTCGGACCAGTCGTTGGAGGTACAGCCGGACATAGGCGACCAGGTTCCGTCGCTTGGCGATGGTCCCTGGCCGGCGTTTCCGGCCGACCTGATGTCGATCGCACTGGTCGTGGCGACCCGGTGTCGGGGGACCATCCTGATCCACGAGAAGATGTTCGAGTCCCGGATGTATTTCGCCGACAAGGTGATCGCCATGGGCGGGCGGATCGTCCTGTGCGATCCGCACCGGGCAGTCGTCGTGGGCCCGTCCAGGCTGCGTGGAACCACCGTCGAAAGCCCGGATATCAGGGCTGGGATGGCGCTCTTGATCGCGGCGCTCGCAGCGGACGGAGTCAGCCGAATTTATAACATCGGGCAGATCGAGCGAGGCTACGAGCGCATCGACGAGCGACTGCGCGCGCTCGGTGGCAGGATCGATCGGGTGGAGGAGTCCCGCTGAGCGGCAGGCCCGGCTCGTCGCCGGACGTATTCCCGGTTCATCGGTTCAGCGATTGGGAACGCCTGGATCCGGGGATCGTCGCCGGGATCACGGGCGTTGCCGATGGGGGCGGGGTTGAGTCAAACTTCGACTTAGGGCTTGTGACAGGCGGTACGACGGGGGATGTGACCCGACGTTACGTTGCACTGGCGCGCGTGCTCGGCATGAAGTCGATCGCGGTGGCAAGACAGGTGCACGGAACGCGGATCGTGGAGGTAGGGCCGTCGTCGGAGCCAGGCGTGCGCGTTGCCGGGGAGGCGGACGGTCTCGTGACGGTAGCGCCTGACATTCTCCTGGTCGTTACCACGGCAGACTGCGTGCCGGTTTATGTCGCTAGACGCGGGGGGGATGGGATCGCCACCCTCCACGCCGGCTGGCGCGGGGCGGCAGCGGGGATTCTCGAGCGCGCAATCGAGAGGTTCGGCACGTCGTACGGCGTTGGGGCCGGCGACCTGCTGGTACACCTGGGCCCGTCGATCTGCGGGGCCTGTTACGAGGTCGGAGCAGCTGTTCTCGGTGCCTTCGGATACGATGGGGGAGACCGTGGCGCCCTCGACCTGCGAGCCGAGTTGGCGGACCGAGCCACACGCGCTGGAGTGCGTGCCGCGAGCGTGTCACGCTCCGACTGGTGTACCCGATGCGGGCCTGTACGCTTGCACTCGCACAGGGGCCAGGGCGGTAGGGCGGGCCGCATGGCCTCATTCATCGGGCGAGTGGGCGACTCTGGGTAGGCACCCGTGCACGCGGCCGGTTCCCGGGATTTGCGATAACGGCGTCGCGTTGCTATGTTTGCCGCCGTAGATAGTCGTCCGGCGCTGGCCGACCGGGAGGCTCAGGCAGATTCTTGAAGTGGGGAACCCTTATCGGCCCCACTTTTTTGTTGCGGGTCGCTCGCGATTCCGTGTGCAGGTGGAAGGTGGCTTGTCCATATGGAGCAGAGCCTTGAGCAAGGCTTGGACGAGCTCCTGGCCGGCATTGGCTTCGAGCTGGTCACGGTGGAGCGCGGTGGGGGGCGACGACGTCCCCTGCTTCGTCTGAGGGTGGATCGACCGGACATTCAGCCCGGTCGATCCAGCGTGACGGTCGACGACTGCAAGGCGATCAGTCGTGCGGTGCGCGAATACCTCGAGCAGCGGGGTTCGGGCGAACAGGACTGGGGCCTGGAAGTGTCGTCGCCGGGCGTCGAGCGGCCGCTGACGAAACCGCGAGACTATGCGCGGTTCGCGGGAGAGAAGGTCCGGATCAGAGGGTTCGGAGCCATCGCCGGTGGGAGCCGGCAAGTGGTAGGGCTGCTCGTAGGACTGGAGGCAGAGCAGCCAGGGGCTGAACAGGTGGTGCTGGATGTGGCCGGCGAGCGACTGAAGGTGGCTCTGTCGGAGGTCGCGAAGGCGACGCTGGTTTTCGAGTTCGGGGATGAGTCCTGAGGGCGCAGGAGGATTGAGACGGCACATGAGCGATCAGATACCGGTCGTTGAAGCCTTTCGTGTGATGACAGCTAATAAGTCGCTGTCAGATGCAGAGTTGCATGACCTGATCAGGGACGGCATTCATGCCGCCCTGGCGCGTCGATTCGGAGGGCCCGTAGAGGCGGAGATCGAGATTCTTCCCGAGGGGGATATCAAGATCGTCGTCCTGAAGGAGGTTGTGGAGAAGGTCGAAGACCCGGCGCGCGAGATCTCTGTCGAGGAGGCCCGCTGGGATGATTCGGAATTCCAGGTAGGAGATCTGCTGGAGATTCCGGTGGAGTTCTCCGAATTCGGCCGCAACGCGGTCATGGCAGCGAAGCAGAGGATTATCCAGCGTGTACGCGAGGGAGAGCGGGACCGCATTCGCGAGGAGTTCAGCGGCATGGTCGGGGACCTCGTGTCCGGCGAGGTGCAGGCGATCGAGCGTGGCAAGATCGTGGTCATGCTGAACCGTGTTCGTGAAGCGGAGGCCGTGATTCCATGGCGGGAGCAGAACCCCAGGGAGCGCTTCCGGCAGGGTGAGACGATCCGGGCGGTCCTCTCCAAGCTTGAAGAGACACCACGCGGGCCGCGTCTGATTCTCTCTCGCGCCGATCCGCTGTTCGTGAAGGCGCTGTTCGCGATCGAGATCCCCGAGGTCTATCAGGGGATCGTCGAGATCAAGGAAATCGTCCGGGAGGCGGGCGGTCGTACGAAAGTGGCGGTGTCTTCCCGGGACGACTCGGTGGATCCTGTCGGAGCATGCGTCGGCCTCAAGGGGTCCCGCGTTCAGGCCGTGGTCTCGGAGCTCTCCGGCGAGCGCATCGACATCGTGCCGTGGCACCCGGATCCCGAGATCTTCGCGAGAAGAGCACTGGCTCCGGCCAAGGTCTCCAAGGTGATATCGGATTCAGAGCGCCACGTAATGACGGCCATCGTCGATGAGGAGCAGTTATCGCTGGCAATCGGGAGAAACGGGCAGAACGTGCGCCTGGCCGCCCAGCTGATCGGGTGGCAGATAGACCTGTATTCGAGTCGGGACTGGCTGACCCGCAATGCCGAGTCGAGCCTGTTCGGTGGCGATGATGAGTACGAGGTCTCTGACTTTCCGCTGTCGGAGCTCGAAGACATCCAGCCCACCGCCCTGGCGGCTCTCCAGGCGGCGGGAATCAACACGTTCTTCGACGTGCTGGATATGGATCGGGAGGATTTCGTCCAGGTTCCCGGTATCGGGGACGAGGACGCGGCTCTGCTTCTCGCGCTGATCGATGAGCTGACGGTGGAGGACGAGGCGTTGGAGGACGCACCTCCCGCAGGGGCAGCCAAGGCCGCCTCCGCGGCGCCGCAGCAGTCCCTGGATGTGGGCACCGAGTCTGAGGACGCCGCATCCACGGAGGACGGCGTGGCGAACGCTGCCGATGAGACAGTGAGCGATACAGCTATAGCTATAGAGGACGCCGAGGATGAGCCGGTGAGCGATACACCTGCGGAGGACGGTGAGCCGGTCGGTGCTGCGGTAGCCGATCCGGAACCGGGCGTCGAGCCAGCTGAGGAGACGGACGAGTCGAAGGAGTGAAACGGTGCCCGACTCGGTACAGACGGGAGCCGGCGGGAGTGCGGACCGGAGGGTGTTACAGCTCATCGGGCTGGCGCGTCGGGCAGGTCACGCCGTGGTTGGGACCGACGCAGTTCGAGTGGCGGGTCGTCGGGGGGAGCTGAGCGCCGTCGTGCTGGCGGGCGATGCGACGGAGAATGCCAGGAAGCGGCTCTCCGGACTCCTGAGCGATCCGGACGTGAGCACGGTGACGTGCGGTACGAGGGCCGCTCTTGGACGGGCAGTAGGGAGGAGTGAGACGGTTGTTGTCGGAATCCGTGACCGGGGCCTCGGGCTCAGGATCGCGGTGGTGCAGCAGGGCAGTCGGACGGTGAACGCATCCTCGGAGCCGGCGTAGTCCGGCGACGGGAAGACGGATAGAGAGTGACGGAAGGTACACGAAGGAGGACGGGCGTTGCCGACATTTCGCGTCTATGAAGTAGCCGGAGACCTGGGAGTAGACAGCAAGCAGCTGATTCACATGTTGCACGAGATGGACGTGCGCGTGCGCAGTCACATGTCCACCGTGACTGAGGATCAGATCGCGAGGCTTCACGCCCGGCTCGAGCGAGAGCGGCGAACGGGTGCGCATGCGGCGCTCGACAGCGCGATGGGGACGCGTCGTCGTCGTCGTCGCCGGCAGCCCGATCCGGTGGTGGCCGAGCTCGAAGCGCCGGAAGTGACGGACCAGGTCGAATCTGACGAAGAGTCCCTCGAGGTAGAGGTCGCAGACTTCGTGACGGGGTTGGCAGAGGCGGACTCGGGAGTGACGGAGTCCGTGGCTGACACCCTCGCGGAGGACGACGACGACGAGCAGACGGCCGTGGTGATGGAGATTCTCGATGGAGTCGAGGAGCCGCAGGCCGTCGAGGTGGTGGGTGAGGTTGAAACCGAACTGGTCGCGGAGGCCGACGAGAGCGCTATCGAGGAAGTGGATGCCGTGGAGGGCGCGGCCGCGGTTGACGTCCCGCAGGACGAGGAGCCCGCGCCGGCCGCTCCGAAGCGTACCGTCAAGCCGAAACCGGTCCGCAAAGGTCTCGTAACTACGCAGAAGTCGTCCGCGAAGCCGGCATCTTCAACCGCCCCAGCTGCTCCTGCGGCTTCGGCGGGCCCGGGTGGCAGCGTACGGATCAAGGCCGAGGGCTACACGGCCGACGGTCGGAAGCGTGGCAAACGGGATCGGAAGCGTCGTCGTCGGGTGGACCAGGACGCCGTGCAGGAGAGTGTCAAGAAGACGCTCGCCGCGATGGGTGGTGGTACTCAGCGGCGCAGGCGACGTGACACCGAGCCGACGCAGCAGGAAGTGGAGCAGGAGGCTCGCGAAGCTAAGGCGGAAGCCGAGAAGACCCTTGTGCGGGTCAACGAATTCCTCACAATCGCCGAGCTGGCCGACCTCATCGAAGTGACGCCGCAGGAGATCATTACCTCGGCGTTCAAGAACCTCGGTCTGATGGTGACCATCAACCAGCGGCTGGATTTCGATCAGATCGAGCTCATCTGCGAGGAGTTCGGCTTCGAAGCCGGACGGGAAGAGGCCTACGAGTCGGATCTCGTGGAGCTCCAGCAGGAAGCCGAGGATGAGGGTGAGCTGGCGCCGCGTGCGCCGGTAGTGACGGTCATGGGTCATGTCGACCACGGCAAGACGTCCCTGCTGGACCACATCCGCGAGACCAATGTCATAGCGGGGGAGGCCGGCGGCATCACGCAGCACATCGGCGCGTATCACCTGGTGGTGCAGGACGATTACGCGATGACCTTCCTGGATACGCCGGGTCACGAGGCCTTCACCGCAATGCGGGCTCGTGGGGCCGAGGTGACCGATCTCGTGATCCTCGTCGTGGCCGCGGACGATGCCGTGATGCCCCAGACGGTCGAGGCGATCAGCCACGCGCGGAACGCGGGCGTGCCGGTCATTGTCGCGATCAACAAGGTGGACCTTCCGACGGCCAACGTGGCCAAGGTCAAGCAGGACCTGCTGTCACAGGAAGTCATCCTCGAGGAGTTCGGGGGGGACGTCCTTTCCGCTGAGGTTTCGGCCAAGACGGGACAGGGAGTCGCCGACCTGCTCGAGAAGGTTCTTCTCCTGGCCGAGATGCTCGACCTGAAGGCGGTGCCGACCGGCCTAGCGCGCGGGACGGTCATCGAGGCGGAGTTGGACAAGGGGATGGGGCCGGTGGCCACGGTCCTGGTGCAGAGCGGTGAGCTCAACGTCGGAGATAACTTCATCTGCGGACTGCAGGGCGGTCGCGTTCGTGCGTTGCTCGACGAACGCGGCAACACGGTCGACAAAGCGGGGCCGTCGATTCCGGTTCGAATCCTGGGCCTCGAGGGAGTTCCACAGGCGGGAGACCGCCTCGTCGAGATGGAAGCGTCCCGTGTTCGGGAGATCGTCGGGCGCCGGCAGCAGCTCGAGCGCGAGAAGGACATTCGGCGGAGGCAGAAGGGGGCTCGCCTGGAGGATATCTTCGCGGCCGTTCAGGAGCAGGGTCAGGGCACCCTGAACATAGTCATCAAGGGTGATACGGACGGATCGCTTCAGGCATTGGCGGACTCGCTGGAGCGCCTCGGCACCTCCGAAGTGGCCGTAGATGTTCTGCACCGGGGGGTCGGCGCGATCAACGAGTCAGACATCCTGCTCGCCTCCACGACCCAGGCAACGGTCATCGGCTTCCACGTGCGCCCCGATGCGAAAGCGCGGGAGGTCGCGGAGCGTGAGGGCGTGGAGATCAGGCTGTACAGGGTGATCTACGAGGCGGTTGAAGACGTCAAGATGGCGCTCGAAGGGTTGCTGAGGCCGGAGGAGCGGGAGGTCCTGGTGGGCAGTGCCGAGGTGAGGGAGACGTTCAAGGTCCCGAAGGCGGGAACCGTGGCGGGTTGCTACGTCACCTCAGGCACGATCCAACGAAACGTCCCGGTCCGGCTGCTCAGGGACTACGTGCAGGTGTACGAAGGAAGCATCGGGAGCCTGCGGCGCTTCAAGGACGACGTTCGGGAAGTGCGTGACGGCTACGAGTGCGGAATCGCGATCGAGGGCTTCAACGACATCAAGGTGGGCGACGTCATCGAGTGCTTCCGGGTGGAGCAGATCGCGCGCACGCTGGCCGAGAGCGGCCAGGCTTCCTGAGGCCGCAGGGTTACGCGTTGACCGCCGTGTACGGCCGGGCCCGGTGGGATCTCCGGATCCCGGACTGTCGGTCGCTCAAGGACAAGCGACGGATCGTGCACGGCTTGCGGGACCGTGCCCGAGCCCGGTTGAAGGTCTCCGCCGCGGAGACCAGCTTCCAGGATGACCCGCAGAGGGCCGAGGTCAGCATCGCGTTCGTGTCATCGGACGCTACCCTCGCCCGGACCATCCTCGACCGGGCCGACGCACTGATCGCTTCTGACCCCAGGGTGTATATCCTCGAGACCGAGTCGGAGATCTTCTGACCCTCAGGCCAATCGGTGACGGGGAGGGATCCCAATCAGCGAGCTGCTATGTCGCCTAACCGAAGAACCGTCCGTTTGAACCAGCTTCTCCGCGAGGAGTTGGCGAACCTGCTGCAGACGGAGATCAAAGATCCGAGGGTCGTGGCGGTGACCGTGACGCGTGTGGACGTGACGCAGGATCTGTCCTACGCGGATGTGTATGTACGAACGCTCACGCACGATGTGCCGCTGGAGGACGCGATAGCGGGTCTCGAGAGCGCAGAGGGGTTCATCCGCCGCCGGCTCGGCCGCGACCTTCACATCAGACGCATACCGGAGTTTCGGTTTCACGCCGACCGCTCGCTCGAGCACGTGCAGCGAATCGAGGTTCTGCTCGAGGAGGCCCTGGGTCAGCGCGAGCACGATGACGAAGAAAATTGACCTTCCGTCGGTGCTCCTCGTGGACAAGCCTGAGGGCCCGACCTCGCACGATATAGTGCAGGTGGTTCGCAGGGCGCTGGGAGTCCGGAGGGTCGGCCATACCGGCACGCTGGATCCGTTCGCCACCGGCCTTCTTATCCTGTGCGTCGGACGCGCCACGCGGCTGGTCGAGTACTTTCATTCCCTGTCCAAGACCTATTCCGCTGTCGCTGAGCTCGGTGTCGGGACGGACACCGATGATCTGACGGGGAAGGTGACGACCAGGTCGGACGGGTGGAAGACGCTCGAGAGGGAGGACATAGAGCGGGCGCTCGATCGGCTGAGCGGTGAGCAGGCGCAGGTGCCGCCGGTGTACTCTGCGAAGAAGATCGACGGACGCCGGGCGTACGAATCCGCCAGGGCGGGTGAGTCCGTGAGCCTCGCACCGCAGACCGTTCGGATCCACCGCATCGCCGCGACGGGGATCGAGCTTCCCGAGATTGAGTTCGAGGCGGAGGTGTCCACGGGAACGTATGTGCGGGCCCTCGCCAGGGATCTCGGGCACCAGCTGGGCTGTCACGCTCACCTGCGGTCGCTGCGGAGGACATCTAGCGGCCCATTCTCCGTTCGCAATGCCGCGCAACTGGGTGACGTTGAAGGTGGGGTTCTGCCTCCTGGAGCCGGCTTGTCGGCCGCACGAGCCCTGTCCTGGCTTCCCGTTCGGAACCTGGATCCCTCCGAGGTGGAAGCCGTGGAGCATGGACGAGCGATAGCGGACGCTCGAGGAGCCTCCGATATGGAGTCTCCGGTGGCCATGGTATCCGGGGATCGCCTGGTTGCCGTGGGGCGTCGGTCCGCTGACGAGCTCCGGCCGGAGAAGGTGTTCCATTACTGAGTCCGCGGGACCCATGGAGAGTGGGCTCCCGCCGGATGTCGACGGTACCGTGGTCACCGTCGGGAGCTTTGACGGAGTCCATCG
>JAUVTH010000158.1 GCA_030601615.1 Gemmatimonadota bacterium | reverse complement strand
GCCCAGGTCGGCGACGAGTTGCGGATTCGCATTCGCGACCGTGACATCGCCGGCGAGGTCGTGCGACTCCCGTTCTATACCGGCGGGTCGCTGAAGCGGTGAGCGGGCACGAGTCGATGCGGGTTGCGGTCCTCACGGTTTCGGACGGAGTCACAGCCGGGGCTCGCGACGATGCCTCCGGGGCCTTGATCGAGAGCTGGATCGAAGGGCGCGGCTACCGGCTCGCCACCCGCCAGACCGTTCCGGACGAGTCTGGATCGATCGCCAACGCGGTGGCCCGTCTGTGCGACGATGGAGGGTGCGATCTCGTGCTCACCACCGGAGGGACCGGACTCACACCGAGGGACGTCACGCCCGAAGCCACCCGTGCCGTTCTCGAGCGGGACGCGCCCGGGATCGCCGAGGCGATCCGGATCGACGGTCTTCGAAAGACTCCGCGCGCCGCTCTTGGCCGCGGGGTCGCGGGTGTCCGTGGAGAGACCCTGATCGTGAACCTTCCGGGCAGCCCCGGTGGAGTGTCGGACGGGCTCGAGGTTCTCGAAGTGTTCGTGGACCACGCCGTGGATCTGATCCGCGGCCGCTTCACCAGTCACGACTGAAGGGGGAGGCAGCCGTGGCGCGAGTGTTCGTCGAGATGGGCGACCTGGAGAGCGCGGTCGCGGTCCGCGAGGCTGCCGAAGCAGACGGACACGACGTGGAGATGGTCGAGTCACCCGGCGAGATCGAATCCCGCCTGCTTCCGTCCGGCGAGGACATGGCCCTGGTCCTCACGGGAGCGCTCGACGAAAAGCTCGCGTCGAGCCTGTCGGGCGCGTTCGCCGGTGCGATCCCCAGGCCTCCTGTGATCGCCGTCGTTCCCGAGAGCGATCCGGAGGAGCTTCGTCGGATCGCCCGATTGTTTGACCTCGACGCGGCCATCCCCGCCCCGCCGGACCCGGACGAATTGCAGGTCGCGCTCCAGACCCAGTTGGATCGGTATCGGCTCCAGGTCGAGACAGGGTTGGCGGGCCGTACCGACAAGATGCGCGAGGTGCTCGAGAGGATTCGCCTCATCGCACCAGTGAACTCGACGGTGCTGATCACGGGGGAGAGTGGCACCGGCAAGGAATTGGCGGCACGGGCGATACACCTTCTGTCGCCACGACGCAGCCGACCGTTTATCGCGATGAACTGTGCGGCGGTTCCCGAGTCGCTGCTGGAGTCGGAGTTGTTCGGGCATGAAAAGGGAGCCTTCACCGGTGCCACTTCACGGCGGAGGGGCATGTTCGAGCTGGCTGACCGAGGCACGCTCCTGCTTGACGAGATCGGCGAAATGTCGCCGCAACTTCAAACCCGCTTCCTCCGGGTGCTCGAGACGCGGCGGTTCATGCGCGTGGGCGGCGACGCCGAGATCCAGGTGGACGTCCGGGTCATTGCCGCGACGAACCAGGACCTGCGGGAGGCCGTGCGACGAGGCACGTTCCGTCGAGACCTTTACTACCGACTCAACGTCCTCCACCTCGAACTGCCGACGTTGCGCCAGCGGAAGCCGGACATCCCGCTCCTTGTCCGCCAATTCGTCCGGGAGGTGAGCGAGGCGCATGACCGGGAATTCAAGGGGCTCGCGCCCGAGGCCATGCAGATTCTCCTGGAGTACGACTGGCCCGGGAACGTGAGAGAGTTGCGCAACCTGATTGAATCGATGGTCGTGCTGGCACCGGGTTCGGTTATCCGTGCGGCCGACATTCCGCATGAGATCCGATCCGATACCGGGAGGTCACTGCTTCCGGTACCGTCTATCGGGACGGTTGCGGAGTTCGGTGCGATCGCCGGAGGCGACGGAGCCACTGTGGTGGGTCGGATTCCCCAGATGGAATTCATCTTCAGAACGCTCGTCGAGATGAAGATGGACATGGAGGAACTGCGAACCGAGTTTGAGCGGTATCGTGGACGCCACCCGGAATTGACGGGGGGATCCACCCCGATCGACTTCGAATTACAGCCCATCGAGGTGTTGGCCACGGACGCAGACGGCGCGATCGAGGTGGCGATGGACAGCGACGAGACAGCACCAGCGATTCGAATGACGGCGGACATGACGATGGACGATGTCGAGCGCGAGGCGATTTGCATCGCCCTGGACGAGGTGCAGGGAAACCGACGGAAGGCCGCCGAGAGACTGGGTATGGGCGAACGGACCCTGTACCGGAAGCTACGGCAGTACGACCTGGATCTCTAGAAGGCTGTTGAGCAGTTACAGTGGTTCCCTGTGCTTCTCAAGAAGCCTTCCAGGAACGACCCCACCTGTGATTACTCCGGGCTGCGACCATCCACCGTGTGGCTTCAAGGCGTTTCCGGCACGACGCGTGTGTTCACCTTCACGAGTTCGCGGTCCAGGACGGTCCGAATGCCCGACCAGCGAGGGTTCTGCCTGCGGTCGTACTCCACCACCATGGGCAGGTCGAGGTCGATGTCGGAATCGAAGAGGTACAGAGCGATCTGGCTTTCCTGCTGTCGGAGCCGCTCGCGATTGAAGTCAGGAGTCACGGGGATGATGTCGTACGGGCGGAACAGGATGTTCTGAGCCCGGATCTGGAGGTCGTAAGGCTCGTACGTGCTCTCGACAGCAATCGTGTAGTAGGAAACGAACAGCACCAGAGGCCAGCCACGCTCTCCATGTCGGCGTGCTCTGTCCCGGATGTCCTTGCCCCTCGCGACTTTGTACCCGTTGAGCCTCAAGTAGGTGTCCGGGGCCGTCAGCCGGATGACCCACTCCGTCAGCGGCGTGACCTTGATGAACAGGTTGCCCTCCGGCACTTCGATGGGGATCGTGATGTTGTCCTGGCTCAGGGTGCCATATCCAGTGGGAGGCAGGGGACGCGCACCGGGAATCTCGAGGGACTCATGCCACCCGTCTCCGATGTCCTGCGCGACTGCGGGCCTCGCTCCGATCGGCGATTCCGGAACGGGCGCACTGCCGCAAGCGGCTCCCGCGAGAACCGCGAAACAGACACAGGTGCGCCTGAAAAATCGCATCGGGTGATCGACACGGCGCGGTGCGAGAAAGCCTGCGCGAACGGGAGATGCGTTTGTCACGATGCCTCCACTGGATCCGAGTTCACGAGGGCAAAAACGCTCTCCACCAGAGAGTCGAGGCCCTCCTTCGTCCGGGCCGAGGTCGCCAGGACCTGGTCGGCCGGCGCTTCCAGTTCACGACGCACAGCCTGCAGGGCCGCCTTCTGCCCGGAGCGATTCAACTTGTCGATCTTCGTCAACACGTATAGGACCGGCGTACCCTGCTCCGCCAGGAACGATAGCAGACGACGGTCGGCGGGAAGCACGCCGCGTCTGGAGTCCATCAGGACGACCACCCCCCGCAGGAGCGGGTTGTCGGCCAGGAAGACGTCGATCAAAGTCGGCCAGCGATCGCGAAGCTCCTCGGGAGCGCGCGCGTAGCCGTATCCGGGAAGATCTACGAGGAAGAACTCGCTGTTGACTTCGTAGAAATTGATCTCGCGTGTCTTGCCGGGCGTCTGCGACACCCGGGCGAGCTTCTTCCGGCCGAGGATGGCGTTGATGAGGCGCGACTTACCGCAGTTCGACCTTCCCGCCACAGCGACTTGTGGAAGAGCCCCCGGAGCCGACTGCTCGGGGAGGCCGATAGCCCCGGCGAACTCCACCTGCTTGATGCGCGGTGTGTCCTCTCCGGCCGGGGCGCTAGCCAAAGGGGTTCCCGTCACGCCTCGCGGCGTTTGGGCTCCGGCTCCAGAATGAGGAGGGGTTCCTTGTCGTCGGTGATCGTTTCCTCCGTGATCACGACCTCCCGTACGTCCTCGCGCGATGGAAGATCGAACATGATATCGGTCATCACGCGCTCCAGGACTGCCCGTAGGCCCCGGGCGCCCGTTCCGCGCTCCATCGTCTTCTTCGCTGTGGCGCGAAGCGACTTCGGGTCGAAGGTCAAGCCCACGCCCTCCAGCTCGAACATCTTCGTGTACTGCTTGACCAGAGCGTTCTTGGGTCGCGTGAGAATCTCCACGAACGCATCCTCGTCCAGGTCGTGCAGCGTGACCGTGACGGGAAGTCGGCCCACGAGCTCGGGAATCAGCCCGTAGCGGAGAAGATCCTCCGGCTCGACGTGTTGCAGGGGCTCGTCATCATCGGACAACGCACGCCCCTCGGCATCGTCGAATCCAATCTGACGCTTGCCGCGGCGGTCCTGGATGATCTCTTCCAGACCGTCGAACGCCCCGCCACAAATGAACAGGATGTTCCGGGTATCGATCTGGATGTACTCCTGCTGCGGGTGCTTCCTCCCGCCCTGAGGCGGTACGGACGCCACCGTTCCCTCCAGGATCTTGAGCAACGCCTGCTGGACCCCTTCACCGCTGACGTCTCTCGTGATCGACGGGTTCTCGCTCTTGCGGGCGATCTTGTCGATCTCGTCCACGTAGACGATTCCGCGTTCGC
>JAUVTH010000284.1 GCA_030601615.1 Gemmatimonadota bacterium | reverse complement strand
CGATACGCGACCGCGACCAGCAGGGCGGCGAGCCCGGCACTCGCCGTCGTGCTCCAGATCACGAACGCGATGCCGGCTCCACCGATCGCGTTGACCAGGTAGGGAAACGCTTTCCCGACCGTCAGGGCGCCGACCACCGCGCCGATCGCGAGGCCCCGGTTCGCCCGGAACCAGGTGGCCGCCATCTTCATCCCCGGAGGGTACACGCCGGCGAGGAAGAAGCCGGTCGCGAACCGCAGCCCGAGCGCTACGCCGAAGCTCCCGGCGGCGAGGAGGGAGGCGTTGGCCAGGCCGGCCAGCAGGGCGGAGACGGCGAAATAGCGTCGGCTGGGGATCACGTCCGCGAGGTTGAGCAGGGCGGCGACGATCGTGCCGACTACGAACCCGAGTTGCACGGACGTGGTCAACCATCCGGCTTCCGACACGCTGAGGCCCCAAGTGCTCCGGAGCTGGGGAGCGACCGCGCTCGCCGCGAACCACACCGACATGCCCAGGAGCTCGGCGACCGACAGGAGAGCGAGCATTCGCCACGCCCGCCCGCCTGTCTCTCGGTTGTGTTCCGGCGGGTTCAGGTTCGCCTCCGTGCGAGTGGATTCGTCACTGCTGCCAACGAACCCAACATCGCACTTTCAGGCGAAGGTTCCGCAAGCTCGGGGTCAGGCTTCCTTCGACCCCAGGATCCGGTTGTACAGCCAGGCAAAGATCGCTCCGCCGATCGCCCCGTCCACCAGGGCGTACAGACTGCCCATGATCACCGAGCCGAAGCCGCCGGGCGCGTAGCCGGGATACAGGCCGTCCATCAGGTCGAGGAACGCCACGCCGTACGTCGGCCACATCTGCTGGGCAGCGCCGACGAGGAAGAAGGCGACCGCCCACAGGATCCCGAACGTGAGCGCCGTAGTTCGAACGCAGAATCGCATCTGAGCCTCCCTCGAATGGGGACAGGTCCCACGCCGCTCCGCGGGACCCGCACAACATATCCCCTTGCCAGCTCACAGTGCAGCCAGGGCCGCCCCGAAGTCTTCCACCAGGTCCTCCGTCCCTTCGATACCCACCGATACTCGAATCAGGCCGTCGGCCACGCCGACCTCCTGCCGCTCCTCTTTCGTGAGCCCGGCATGCGAGGTCGTTGCCGGGAGCGTCACCAGGCTCTCTACTCCACCGAGGCTCGGTGCCACGATCGGGATCGTGACCGCTTCCGCGAAGCGGCGTGCCGCCTCTGCACCGCCGAGCAGCTCGAAGCTCAGCATGCCGCCGAATCCATCGAACAGCTTTGCTGCCCGGTCGTGTCCGGAGTTGGACGGAAGCCCGGGATAATTGACCCGCGCCACCTCGGCATTCGCCTCCAGGGCCCGGGCCAGCTCCAGGGCGCTCGCGTTCTGCTGTCGCACCCGCACCCCGAGGGTCTTGAGTCCCCGGTGCAGCAGGAAGCAGGCATGCGCGTCGAGCGACCCTCCGAGGTAGCTGAGCATGTGCTTCACGTCGCCCACCAGATCGGCTCGCCCGATCACGGCGCCGCACACGATGTCCGAGTGTCCGTTGAGGTACTTGGTGCCGCTGTGCACGGAGAGGTCGAATCCGATCTCCGCCGGCCGGAAGTTGACCGGGCTGGCGAACGTGTTGTCGATGACCGAGATCAGGCCATGCTCGTCGGCAAACGCCACGACGGCTTCGAGGTCCGCGACCCCCACGAGCGGGTTCGTGATGGCCTCGACGTAGATCATCCGCGTCTCGGGCCGCAGCTGGCCCGCCCACGTGTCCGGTCGCTCGCCATCGACGAAGTCGCACGTCAGGCCATGCCGCGCGAACTCCCGCCGGGCGTAGTCGTAGGTGCCTCCGTACAGGCAGTCCTGGAAGATCACGTGGTCGCCGGTAGAGAGCAGCGAATGGAAGATGGTGGTGATCGCCGCCATCCCGCTCGCCGTGACGAGCGCGGCTTCCGCGCTCTCGAGCTTGGCCAGCTTGGCGGCCAGAACCTGGTGATTGGGCGAGTTGCTCAGGCGCATGTACTTGATGTCGTGATAGTCCTCACCCTCAGCGGACTCGAAGTTGGCGGACTGAAAAATCGGCAGCGCCACGGCGCCCTCGATGCCCGGCCGGATCTCGCCGGCATGGATGAGCTGCGTGTCGATCGAGGAGCGGCTCTTCGTCATGGTCGAACGTCCTTTCATCGGGGTGTCGAGCGTACCCCCGAGATTATCGAGTGGCGGCCGACCGGGGCCACCCCGGGCTGGCGGTTGCACTCCACGAGAGGCCCGACGACCGTACGATGGGAAAGGCAGCAGGCTGATCTCCGGAGGCATACGGGAAGAACATGTTCGATCGGTTCGATGACATTGCAGGAACGCCTCAGATGGCGACCGACGACCTGGTCGAGATCGGCCAGTCGCGCGAGGGGCGATCGATCCGTGCCCTGCGGGTCGGCAGCGGTCCCTTCCGGATCAGCCTGATCGGGGGCAGCCACGCGGACGAGCCCGTGGGGCCGTGGCTACTGCGGAGGCTCTGTCGGTACCTGCGGGGGCTCCCCGCGAACGACCCATTCCTGGCCGCGTACGAGTGGTGGATTCTGCCTCACGTGAACCCGGACGGGGAAGAGCGAAACCGGACCTGGGCCGACGAGAAGGTCGTCGGCTTTGAAGTCACGGACTACCTTGCCGGTGCGGTTCGCGAGTTGCCTGGCGACGACATCGAATTCGGATATCCGCGCGACGCTGACGATGGGGGCGCCCGGCCCGAGAACCGCGCCGCGTGGGCGTGGTGGCGAGAAGGGGTGGCCACCTTCC
>JAUVTH010000226.1 GCA_030601615.1 Gemmatimonadota bacterium | reverse complement strand
GAGCAGAACGGCGGGGACGACTCCCGCCGCACCCGCCGTAGGAGTGGCCATGATCAGGCCCATCCGGGCATTCGTCTCCAGCGTGGCGATCGCACGCGAGAGCATCGCCGTGAATACGTCACCGAGCAGCCGCGGCCCGTCGGCGGCCAGGCGACCCGACCGTCCACCCGTCAGCCCCGATGGCGAAGCTCCGGGTTCCTCCAGCCCCTCCTCCACCGCGCGCCGCATCACGACCAGCGCGTCCTCGATGCGCTGGCGGACCGCTTCCCGTGTGACTCCGGTCTCTTTGACCTCTCGCCGCTCGACGAACTCGGCCAATCCGAGTCCCTGTGACTCGGCCGCCTCGAACCACTCCGCGAACGAGCGAATCATCCCGAGGTCTCCACGTTCAGGCGTTCAACTGGTGGACGTTGCGGATCCAGTGCACCCACGACTGCCCAGCCAGCTCCACGAGAACAACGCCCGGCACGTCCTCGTCCGTCTCGATCGTCATCAAGGCCCGCTCGCCGCGTCCCGTCCGGTCCACCCGCACCGTCGCCACGTTCAGGCCGCGCTCCGCGATGAGGCCCGTGATACGCGCCACTGTTCCCGGCACGTCATCGGCCACGACCACGATCGTCGGCAGGGATCCCGAGACGTCCACCGAAAAGCCATCGATCTCCAGAACGCGGATCCGGCCGCCGCCGATCGAGCAGCCGGTGATCGTGATCCGCTCGTCGCCGCGCTGGACTTCGAACACGGCGCTGTTGGGGTGAGCATCCTCGCCGAGGTCCACAGTGCGGAACTCGACCTCGAGCCCCTTCTCGGCGGCCTCCGCCCCGGCCTCGCGGAGCCGTTCGTCATCGGGGCGATGACCGAGGAGTCCACCGGTGATGGCCGTGCGGGTGCCGTGGCCCTCGCCCGTCATCGCGAAGCTGCCGTGCAAGCCGACGACGGCGCGGTCCGGCATGCCGCCGAGGATCGCCTGGACGACGTAGCCCAGCCGGCACGCGCCCGCCGTGTGACTGCTCGAAGGGCCCACCATGCGGGGGCCGAGAATGTCGAATAGTGTGGTCACTCTTCAGCCCACGAGAGCGGTCGCCGCATCAAGGATCGGGTGCTCACCGACCCGCACGGACGGCGCCACGTGAACCGAACACTCGAACGCGCTGCCCAACCCGAATCCGACGGCGCTCCGAACCGCCTCCCAACCGTGCGACACGCCTTCCGTCTCAAGCGTCGTCATCCGGACCTCATCAATCCCACACGGGACAATGAGACCGAAGTTCAGGAGCGGCTCGTTCGTCACGTTGAGGGCGAAGCCATGCCACGTGACCCAGCGGCTCACATGCACGCCGATCGAAGCGATCTTCCGTACTCGCCCGGCGGCCCTGCCGGTGGCCGAGCGATCGCTCTCATCTCCGACCCATACGCCCGTGTAGTCCGGGAAGCGGAACCCCTGGAGGCCCAGTCCACGCAGTGCGTCGATCAGCGTCTGCTCGAGCTGCCGGAGATACCAATGCAGGTCACGTTTCCACCGGTTGAGATCGAGGATCGGATAGCCCACGAGCTGACCCGGTCCGTGATACGTGACGTCTCCGCCACGTTCCACTTCCACGGTCTGGACGCCTGCGACCTCGAGAATCTCCCGCGAGGCCACGACGTTGGATTCACGGGCCCCGCGACCGAGCGTCAGGACCGGCTCGTGTTCCAGGAGCAGCACGATGTCCTCCGGCAGGCCACCCGCAATCTTCGCCCGCGCGAGGTCCCGCTGCCACTCGAGACAGGCTGCATACGGCACCCGCCCCTCGACTGGAATCAAGTGGATGGAATTCACCGGCTTACCAACCGCGAGTCATATATGAATCGCCCGATCCATCACCGCGAGCGCCGCTTCCATCACCGCCTCCGACATGCTCGGGTGCGCGTGGGCGTGCGCCGCGATTTCCTCGACCGTGGACTCGAGGGCCCGTGCCATCCCGACTTCGCCGATCAGCTCGCTCACGTTGTAGCCGATCATGTGAACGCCGAGGATCTCGCCGTACTTCTCGTCGGCGATGATCTTCACGAAGCCCTCGTTGTGGCTCGCCGTCAGGGCGCGGCCGTGAGACGTGAGGGGGTACTTGCCGACCTTCACCTCGTGGCCGGCATCCCTGGCCTCGTCCTCGGTGAGGCCGATGCTCGCGACCTCCGGGTGGCAGTAGCCGACGCTGGGAATGTTGTCGTACCGCATCGGATGCTGCGCCACACCGGCAATCCGCTCCGCAGCGACGATGCCTTCGTGGGATCCCTTGTGCGCGAGCATGGGTTGTCCGGCAACGTCGCCGATCGCATAGATGCCCGGGATGCTGCTCTCACACCACTCGTTGATCTTGATCCATGGGCCGTCCATCTCGACGCCCAATGCATCGAGGCCAAGGCCCTCGGTGACTGGCACCCGACCGACGGCCATGAGGAGAACGTCGGTCTCGATCTGCTCCTCGCCCTTCTTGGACTCGACGGTGAGCATCATCGGGCTGGCTTCCCGGTCCAGCGACACGACCTTCGTGCCGGTCTTGATCGTCATACCGCGTTTCTTGAACGACCGCGCGAGGGTCTTGCCAACCTCGGCATCCGAAATCGGGACCAGCGTGTCCAGCATCTCGACCACGGTGACGTCCACCCCGAACGCGTTGAACACGTCCGCGAACTCGACGCCCACGTAGCCGCCGCCCACCACGACCATGCGCTCTGGGAGGTTACGGAGCGCCAGGGCTTCGCGGCTTCCGATTACTTTGTTGCCGTCGATCTCGAAGCCCGGGAACGACGTCATCGTCGCGCCGGTGGCGACGACGATGTTCGCGGCCTCGACGGTGTAGCTGTCACCCTCCTCCGGAGTGACCTCGACAACGCCCGGTCCCTTGATCAGGCCCCGTCCCTCGAACAGCTCCACGTCGTTCTTCTTGAACAGGAACCGGATGCCGCCGGTGAGCTTCTCGCTGATAAACCGACTTCGGTCCACGGCCGCGCTCATGTCGTACACGACGTTCTCGGCCCGCACACCCATCTCCTCGCCGTGCGCCTTGAGGTTCTGGGCCAGCGCTGCACTCTCGAGCAGTGCCTTGGCGGGAATGCACCCCCAGTTCAGACACGTGCCCCCGAGACCGCCTTCGTAGTTGGAAGCCTCGACGCATCCGGTCCTCAGGCCCAACTGGGCCGCCCGGATCGCGCAGACGTAGCCGGCCGGACCGGCTCCGATCACCAGTATGTCGAGCTTTTCAGCCATCGTTTCGCCTCGTTCGTTTCGTGCCCTGGCGTGTGCCGGGCGGAAAGCCGCCAGAAGGCCGTTGAAGAACTACAGCCTTCCAGATCGCTAGAGCACCAGCTCGAGCGGATTTTCCAGCATCGCCTTGACCGTCTGCAGGAAGCGGGCGCCCGTAACGCCGTCGATCACCCGGTGATCGCACGACATCGTGACCCGCATGCGCTGCCGGACCTGGATCTCGCCGTTCACGACGACCGGTTTCTCAATCGTGCTGCCCACGGCCATGATCGCCGCCTCGGGTGGGTTGATGATC
>JAUVTH010000094.1 GCA_030601615.1 Gemmatimonadota bacterium | reverse complement strand
CCTGCAAACTCATTGATGATCATCACTTTGGGGCCCCAGATTCCCGCGTTGGGATTCCGCCATGGCTTCCGATCGCCGATCGGGTTGTTGAAGAACCCCGTGAGCCGGCGGCCCATCAGGTCCACCATATAGTCGGCCGCTGATCCGCCGCCGTTGAATCGCTCGTCGACCACGGCTCCCTCGCGATTCTGCTGCGCGAAATAGTAGCGATTGAAGTACTCGTAGCCGGCGACCGAAGTGTTCGGCAACCACACGTACGCGAGCCGGCCGTTCGACATCTCGTCGACCTTGCGCCGGTTGGCTTCCACCCACGCCCGGCGGCGGAGCTGCACCTCCGAGCTCACGGGAACGACGGTCACCTGACGCGCTCCGTCCGTGCTGGCGCTCGAGCTCACGCTGAGGGTCACCTGCCTGTCGGCCATGCCTTCGAAATGGCTGTAGAAGTTGTCCGAGGCCGATACTTCGCGACCGTTCGCGGCGAGCACATAGTCTCCGACCGCGACGTCGATCCCAGGACCGCTGAGAGGAGCTCTTAAGTCGGGGTTCCAGTTCTCGCCGTCGTAGATGCGCGTGATCCGGTAGCGATCCCCTTCCATCTCCACGTCGGCCCCCAGGAGGCCAATGGACACCGACTGGATCTCGGGAGTGTCACCTCCGCCGGTGAATGAGTGCCCGATCGAGAGCTCGCCGGCCAGATTGCTCAGCAGGTACGTGAAGTCCGACCGGTGCGCCACGTGCTCGAGCCAGGGCTCGTACATCTGCCATACGGCGTCCCAATCGGCCCCGTGAGCGTTTTCCACGTACAGATAGTCGCGCTGGAAGCGCCATGCCTCACGGAACATCTGCCTCCACTCGGCGCGGGGATCCACCCGGGTCCGGAGGTCGGTGTCGATCTTCCCGTCCCCGACCTTCTTCTCGCCCTTGTCCGTTGAAACGATCCCCCACGCGTCGCCTCCTCGGTACAGGAGCTTTTCTCCGTCGGCGGACACGGTGGCCGATGTGATACCGTTCAGGAAGACCTCGCCCTCCCGGTCTTCCAGCGCGTAACGATGGAGTTTGAAACCGTTTCCGTCGTCGGGAGCCTCGGCGTAGAACAGAACGCCCTCCGCCCCCGCGACCAGCCCGACGTAGTTCTTGAGAGAAACATCTAGCGCCAGAATCCGCTGGTCGATCCCGGCGAAGTCGATCCGGACCTGGACGTCGGCGTCGTCACCATCCTCCTCGCCGCTCTCGCCATTGCCATTGTTCTCGGGGGACTCATCCCCGGGCTCTTCCTCGTCGCTTTCGGGAAGGATGGGAGACGGCTCATCTGCCGCGAGAACTGCGAGATAGATACCGCGTTCGACCGGTCGGTCGAAGGAGGTCATGTCCAGCCAGCCGACGCTGAGGCCGAAATCCGTGCTGGCGAGGAAGTAGAGGTACTTTCCACCCGCGTCCCACACCGGGCTGACCGCATCGGACATCCCATCGGTGAGTTCGTACACGTGGTCCTCGTCCACCGAATACACCATGACAGCATGGAATTGGGTGTCAAGACGCTTCGCGTAGGCGATCCATTTCGAATCAGGCGACCAGGCGGGATCCATCGTCCGCTGCGGGTGCGCGTATTGGTCGGTGTCGACGTGGGTCACGCGACCAGTGGCCACTTCAGCAAACCACAGATTCAGGTCCGCGTCCGTGAAGGCAATGTGCTTCGAGTCGGGCGACCAGACGGGAGTGTAGTAGAACGTGGGATTCGGCAGCTCGATGGCCCGCGGCGGCTGGAGCCCGTCCTGGCTGCCGACCATCAGCCGGTATTCTCCGCCGGCGTCCGAGAACCACGAGACGCTCTCGCCGTCCGGCGACCACGCGGGACTGCGATCCGCGACTCCCGGACTCAGCGTCAGGTTGCGGGCGTCACCCTTTTCCGCCGGGACCGTGATGATCTCGCCACGGGCCTCGAACACCGCGCGCGCGCCGGACGGGGACAGGCCCGGCTGCCGGAGCTGCCCTCCGACGTCGGCCCAGTGAGGCCGCAGCCACGGAAAATCGCCCCTCACCTCGATCGGAACGACGCGGGTCTCAGCGGTCGTCGGATCGTATACGTGAATCAGCCCGGCCTGCTCCAGCACGACCACGCCGCCACCCGTGTCCAGGTGCTTGACATCGTAGTCGCTGAAGCGGGTTACCTGATGGAGCTGGCCGTCAGCCGTGTCGTACGCATACAGGTTCACGGCCCAATCACGGTCCGACAGCAGGTAGACGGTACTCCCGAGCCAATGTGGATCGTGGTCGTTGCTGTCCGTCCACGGGAGCTTCCGAACCTCGTACGACTCCATGTCGAACAGGCGCACGGGCTGCACCATGCCCCCACGGTAGTTGCGCCACTGGTCGTTCGGCCGGCCGATCCACTGGTATGCGAACGTCCTGCCATCGGGCGAGAAGGAGCCAGCGAATGCGCGGGGCATCGGCAGGGCCTCGGGCATCCCGCCGTCCACGGAAACGGAGTAGAGCTTCTGATACGGCACCGGGGCTGACTCACGGCCGGACGCGAAGACGACTCTCGTCCCATCCGGCGTCCACCCTCGGGCCAGGTCCGCTCCGGGATGCCAGGTGAGTCGTTTCGGCTCTCCGCCCGCGGCCGGAATCACGTAGACGTCCACGTTACCGTCGTATTGGCCGGTAAAGGCCACGAGGCCTCCATCCGGCGAGAAGTGCGGGTTCGTCTCGCTTCCCTGGAACGTGGTCAGACGGCTCGCGACTCCACCACTCCGCGACACCACCCAGATATCGTTGGCATACGAAAAAGCGATCTGTGTCGTGCTGACGGTGGGCTCACGCAAGAGCCGCGATTCCTGCGCCGATACCGGCTTCGAGGCGAGGATCAGGACTGCGGCTGCTGCCGCGACGGACGAAAGAAGGAACCGCGCACGACTCGCGATCATGGAAGCCTCCAGAAGGAAACTACGTCGGCCTGGATCTGCACGGACGCGTGGAACGAGTTTCGAACGTAATCAACGGCCTGGCGGGGGGCTAGCGAATACGGACCCGCCCACGCCACGGCGCTCGCTGCGTTACGCAGAGGGGCCGGCGTTACGTGGCGCCGACCCCTCCATCCCTTCTACTCGTACCTGAGTGCTTTCACCGGATCCAGCCGCGATGCCCGGAGCGCCGGGATCAGAGTCGCCGCGACGCCGACGCCCACGAGCAGCAGGGCCACACCGCCGAACGTCAGCGGATCCGAGACGCTCACACCGTAGAGCATGCTGCCGAGCGGACGCGTGGCTACGAACGCGAGGGCCAGACCGACCGCGGCGCCGATCGCCACGAGCGTCGCTCCCTGTCCTATCATCAATCGGATGACATCGGTTGGGCGAGCGCCGACGGACACTCGAATCCCGACCTCGCGCGTGCGCCGCGCCGCCGTGTACGCCACGACGCCGTACAGGCCGACGGTCGCCAGCAGCGCCGCCAGGCCGCCGAACACTGCGAGCAGGATGCCTCCCATGCGCGGGGCGAACAGCATGAGCCCCAGGTGCTCCGACATCGTCTTGAGCTCCATGACCGGCAGGGCAGGATCAATCGCCCTGACCTCCCGCTGGAGGACCGGAAGCAGCGGTCCGGGGTCGCCGCTCGTCCGCACGACGAGCGACATGAACCCGCGGTTTCCCTGCATCCACGGTTCGTATACATACGGACGCGGGGCCTCTCCCAGGGTGCGGACCTTGGTGTCCCGGGCCACTCCGACCACCATACTTATGGGCCCTTCCGGGTCGCCGAGGCGAAGCGTCTTCCCGATCGGGCTCTCGCCGGGCCAGTGCCGGCGCGCCGTCGCCTCGCTCACGATCACGACCGGTGAGGCATCGGCGTCATCCGACTCGGAGAAGTCGCGGCCTTCCAGGAGTGGCACGCCAAGCGTCTGGAAGTAGTCTGGTGAAACGCGGGCGATGTCCACACTCGGCGGCGACTCGAGGTTCACCTCCACGCCCACCGGGTAGATCTCGTTCGTCTGGATCGCAGCCCCGAGCGGCAACCGGCTCGCCATAGCCGCGGATTCGACACCCGGCAGGACGCGTGCCCTTTCGAGCAGCAGGTTCAGCACTTCATCCCGGCGCGCTTGGTCCCACCCCGTGAGGCCCGGCGCCACGGTCACGATCGCCGCACTCTCTCCCTCGAATCCGGGATCGATCTTCTGGGCCGAGATCAGGCTCCGAACGAACAGGCCGGCTCCCACGAGAAGCACCATGGAGATCGCCACCTGCACCACGACGAGCACATTCCGGAGACCGAACCTGCGATACCGACTTCCGATGGTGGAAGGCAGGTCCTTGAGCGCCGGGACGAGTTGTGGATTCGTGGCCTGGAGCGCGGGCACGAGACCGAACAGGAGCCCTGCGAGGACCGCGATACCAAAAGTGAAGGCCAGCACCGTCGCGTCCAGCCCCAGGTCGAGGGACAGCGAGATCATGATCGGCGGCTGGAATCGCACGATCGCCGTCGTGATCCCCCACGCGAGCAGCAGGCCCAACGCTCCCCCCGCGACTGCGAGCAGCAGGCTCTCCGTGAGCAGCTGCCGGATGAGACGACCCCTTCCAGCCCCCACGGCGAGCCGAATCGCGATCTCCCGCCGTCGGCTCAGGGCCCGGGCGATGAGCAGGTTGGCGAGATTCGAGCACACAATCAGCAGGAGGAGCCCGACCACGGTCATCAGCAGCGCCGCCACTGGTACCATCGTGCCGTCGATATTCGGGTGGAGACGGACATCACTGCTCGGGATGACATGGAAGGTCCGGTCGGCGTTGGTCTCGGGGAACGCCGCGCCGAGCTGCGCCGCCATGAGATCCATGCGCGCCTGTGCCTGCTCGTGTGTCACGCCGGGTTGCAGCCGGCCCTTCACCAGATAGTTCCGGCCGCTCCGCACCTCGAGTCCCGACCGAGTCGGGTCGAAATAGGTGACGGCGCTGGCAGGGATCCACACCTCCACGTTGAATCCGACCCACACACCCTTGAACCAGTCAGGCGCCACCCCCACGATCTCGAACGGAAGGCCGCGGAGCGTGATCGTCTTCCCGATCACGTTCGGGTCAGCTCCGTAGTGCCGCTTCCAGAGACCGTCGCTGATCACGGCGACTGCCGCTCCGGGCACGTCGTCCGTACCCCCTTGAAACACTCGCCCGCGGGCCGCCGGAATCCCGAACACCTCGAAGTAGTTGCCGGACACGCTCTCGCCGAACAGAACCTCCGACTCGGTCCCGACGGTCATACTCACAAAATCGGCCGCGTAGGCCACCACGCCTACGAACGTCTCTACGTCCTGTCTGATAGCGACGTAGTCTGGATAGTCGTGCGGGTTCATGAAGGTCTCGTCGCCATCCAGCGTGTAGATGTCGACCAGTTCCTCGGGCGCCTCCACCGGAAGCGGCCTGAGGAGCACCGCGTTCACGATGCTGAAGATCGCGCTGTTCGCGCCGACCCCGAGGGCCATGGTGAGGAGAGCGACAATCGTGAAGACGGGACGGCGGACAAGCTGCCGGACAGCATAGCGGAGATCCGCGAACATGTGGCTTGCCTCGCCTGAGGTTGCGGCGTATCAGCTGACTCTGGGCTCTACGCGCCGCAAGTCGGGGCGGTTTCACGCCGCGGTCAGGTTCCACAGCGCGGCTGGCGTGAGGGGTAGCACGCCGACCCTCTACACGAATTCCCACATTCCCACTTTTTGTAGAGGGTCGCGGCACGGGTACATGGAGCCGTGTGCAGATGAGGGGGTCGACCGTTCCCTGCCGCCGGGCGAGCGGAGGTTAGAAGCGAATAGATGAAACCCTACGCCTCCCCGCGGAAGAGGAGGCGTTCGGGATCATGCCGATCGGCGGGCACTCCAATCGGGGGGACACCCCATGGAGCGAGCGTTCCGACTTACTACTCTTGCAACCCGAAT
>JAUVTH010000067.1 GCA_030601615.1 Gemmatimonadota bacterium | reverse complement strand
GGCGGAATGGATGTGGGCTGCGAGGATCACTATCTCCTCCTCCAGCTCTTCCAGCGCATCGCAATCATCGAACGGGTGAGGAACGGGAGAGGGAGTGGCGTAGACAGTCTCCGTCTCACGAATCCTGAAGGTGACAGCCACGTGTGGAGCGAAGCAGACCATCGGGTGACCTCCTGTATCTTAGTCGTACCGAACAGATACCGAACATCTCCAATATAACCCCGATTATTGGGGTCCTGAGGTTGGACAGAGCGGCGAAAACTCGGGTCCGGAGGTCGCGCGAGTCAGCGGCAAAGGAGGAAGGACGACAGGAGTGAAGGAACGAGGCTCAGAGGCAGTATCAGGTACCGGTCACGGACCTATCCCAATGGTCCGATCTCAAACCTGTCAACAGGCCTTGTGACAGTTCGTCGATTGGCACAGGGCTCGGACTGGGATCGGCTTCCGTACGGTCGGTCCCGCGATTGCTCACGGGAGCGAACCGCAGCGGACGGGAGCCATGCGCGGCGTCTTCTTGAACCGTTACAAGCGTGGACGGCCTCATCAGAGCAACGGAGGAACTACGCACCAGCGAGGACTCGCGGACCTGCTCGTGAACAACGTCCCTGTCAGGAACAGTTAGAGCTGGCAGGCCGGGCAGAAGAAGGTGCTGCGGCCCGCCTGCACGATCCTCTCGATCGGTGTATCGCACTTCCGGCAGGGCTCACCCTCGCGCCCGTACACCCGCAGACTGTGCTGGAACGATCCGGACCGGCCGTTGACCGCCCGGTAGTTCTGAAAAGACGTGCCCGCCGCTGCCAGTGCCTCGCGCAGCACACTCCGCAGGGCCCGGTGCAGGCGTGCCACCTGGTCCGCTTCCAGCTCGCGCCCCGGCCGGCGAGGATCAACGCCGGCGCGATATAACGCCTCTGCTGCGTAGATGTTGCCGACGCCGGCGATCCGACGCTGGTCCATGAGCGCGTTCTTCACGGGGGCTCGCGTCTTCTGGAGGGCCCGGCCGAGGTCGGCGGCACCGTACCCGGGCTCCAGCGGTTCCGGGCCCAGGCGGGCCTCCTCGCGCTCCCAATCCTCCCGGTCGAGTAGCCGAAAGCCACCTAGCCGTCGCACGTCGTCGTAGTACAGCGTCCGTCCGTCGTCGAGCTCGAATTCCGCCGCGATGTGCCGGAACTCGCCCGGATCGGGTCTTTCCCGACCGAGCGCGAAGCGACCGCTCATGCGGAGCTGAACCTGCAGGACGGGGCCGTCCTCGAGGAGAAACAGCAGATACTTGGCCCGCCTGGCCACGCTCGCGATGCGTCGTCCCCGGACCCGCAGGCGCAGCGAGTCCGGATCGCCGGGAGGGAGTACGATGTCAGGCTTGTGGATCGTGACCTTCGTGACGATCCGGCCCGTGAGCTCGGGCTCCAGATCGCGACGGATCGTTTCGACTTCCGGAAGCTCGGGCACGGGATGAATCAGCCTGCGGTGGGGCCGATTTCGGAGTGTCCGATGTCGTTCCGCCAGGCCGCTCCCGCGAACCGCACCCGGGCTGCGGCTTCCCGGCTGCGTTCTGCCGCGGATCGGAGGTCTTCGCCCAGTCCTGTGATGCCGAGCACCCTGCCTCCGGCCGTGACCAGCCGGCCGTCTTGATGCGCCGTGCCGGCGTGGTACACGTGTACGTCCTCCGTCTCGAGGTCCTCGGGGATCTCTATCGGATGGCCCTTCGGATAGGACCCGGGGTATCCGCCGCTCACGACGACCGTGATCAGGGCGGCGCCGTGCGAGTCGCCGGCGCTCCAATCACCCAGGCTCTCACCTCTCGCTACCGCCGCCATCGGCCCGGCGAGGTCCGCCGAAGTGAGCGGCAGGACCACCTGCGCTTCAGGATCACCCAGCCTGCAGTTGAATTCGACGACCTTGGGCCCCTGCGGCGTGAGCATCAGCCCGGCGTAAAGGAAGCCACGGTAGGGAAGGCCTCGCTCGGCCATCCCCTGGAGCACCGGGAGGGCCACTTCTCGCCGTACTCGCTCGATCAGTTCTGGTGTTCCGTCGACGACCGGAGCATAGGCGCCCATGCCTCCGGTGTTGGGACCCGCGTCCCCCTCGAACCGCCGTTTGTGATCGCGTGACGATACGAGCGGGACCGCGTTTTCCCCGTCGCTGAGGAAGAACACCGAGAGCTCCTCTCCCGGCATGAAGTCCTCGATCACGACCTCCCGTCCGGATTCGCCGAACCGATCCTCGACCAGCATCTCCCGCAGGGCCTGGAGAGCCGCATCCACCGACTCGGCGACGATTGCGCCCTTGCCGGCCGCCAACCCCGAGGCCTTGACCACGATCGGCGGCTCCAGGTTCGATACGTACCCAGCTGCCCGGTCGTAGTCGGTGAAGATCTCGAAGCCGGCGCTGGGCACCCCGCAGTCGCGCATGAGCTGCTTGGCGAAGCTCTTCGAGGACTCGAGACGCGCCGCGTCCGCCGACGGTCCGAACAGGGGCAGGCCCCGGGCCGCGAAAACCTCGGCAATACCGTCCGCCAGCGGTTGCTCCGGGCCGACCACCGTCAGGTCGATGGCCTTCTCGGAGGCGAAGTCGGCGAGGCCTCCGAGATCGGATACCGAGAGCTGAACGTTCCGGCCCGGCCCGGCCGTGCCAGGGTTGCCTGGCGCCACCCAAATCGAGCCCCGGGGATCGTCACGACGCAGCTTCGCCGCGATCGCGTGCTCCCGGCCTCCGCTTCCGACGATCAGTATGTTCATGAGGACAGGATGCCACCGCGCACCGCGGGCCGCCAGATGCGAAAAGGGGCGCGGCCGAACGCCACGCCCCTCCTCGAGCAGCCTGCCAGAACTGCGCGCCGAGTCTGCGACCCGGCGGACCTCCGGTCAGCCTCCCTTGCCCCCGCGCCACGCCTCCGTGAACCGTGTCTTGAGCTTGTCCACTGCGGCGTCGACCTCGTCGAACAGCTCGTGCGCCGCATCCGTGTAGCCCTTCATGGCTTCCGCGAGATCCTCGCGGTACGGCCGCGTGTCATCGTCCGTTCTGCGCGCGTAGTCGCCGGCCATGATCTTCTCGTACGTTCCGGTATCGATCCAGTCCCGGAGCTCCGCCACCCGCACAACCGAGAACGGGTGCGTGGCGCCGATCGCGTTCAGGACCTTGTAAACGGAATCGAGCAGGTCCCCTCCCCCGCGGTACTCCTCGGACTGGTCGATGAACTCCTGCAGATCGAGATCCTCGCCGCGCGTGCCACCGGCCAGCTTCATGAGGCTGCTCATCACGACGTCCTTGTCCTGCACGCCGAGGAGTGCCGCGCGGTCGCAAGACAGCTCGGACTTACGGTACCATTCGAGGAGCGCCCACAGGATCGGCAGGAGCGCCAGGCCCGCGATCGGATAGCGGAACAGCGCGAGCCGCATGATCAGGAGGAGCAGCGTGCGATAGAGCACGTGCCCGCTCAGGATGTGCCCGACCTCGTGAGCCAGGACCGCCTCTACCTCGTCGTGGTTCAGCACCTCGAGCATGGACGAGTTGAGGACGATGAACGGGTCGCTCATCCCCACCGCGCCCGCGTTCACGATTGGAGTCTGCGAGACGTAGACCTCGGGGATTTCCTTCAGGTCCATGACCTCGCACACGCGCAATGTCCGCTCGTGGACCCACGCGTACTGCTTCTCCGACACGCGCACCGCGTTCGCCTTGAACGCCAGTCGGATCGCGCGCTCCCCGAACATCCCGAAGATCTTGCGTAGCGCGAGGTCGAATCCCGGGACCTTGCGCAGCGCGTTGAGAGCGGCGCGGTCGGCCGGGTGCTCCCACGACTGCGGGCTGATATCGGTCAGAATGCGACGTTGAAAGCCCCCGCTCCCTGAGGCGGTGAGGTTTCCTCCGTCGTCCTGGCTCTCTTCGTCCTGGGTGCCGTTCTCATCCATGATATCGCTCCAGACGTCGGTGATGGTTCAGTCCACAGCCCCTGTTACGCGACCGGGGTCGTGCCGGTTTCAGCGGTACTCGGTTCGGTCCGCCCGGTCAGTCGATCGAGGCCAGCGCCCGGTCCAGGTCGGCCAGCAGGTCGTCGACGTCCTCCACACCGACCGAGAGCCGGACGAGGCCATCGGTCAGGCCCATGGCCTTCCGCCGCTCGGCCGGCACCGAGGCGTGTGTCATGCGGGCGGGCACCGAGATCAGGCTCTCCACGCCCCCGAGACTCTCGGCCAGCGCGAAGATGCGCGTTCCGGTGGCCAGCGCTTCGGCCCGTGCGGCGGATCCCATGTCGATCGTGATCATTCCCCCGAAGTCGCTCATCTGGCGGCTGGCCAGCTCGTGCTGCGGGTGATCGGCGAGACCCGGGTACAGCACGCGTTCCACCGCCGGGTGCTCGTCCAGGTGTGAGGCGATGACCCGGGCGCCCGCACAGTGTGCCCGCATACGCAGATGCAGGGTCTTCGTGGCGCGGAGCACGAGCCAGCAGTCGAGCGGGCCAGGCACGGCACCGGTCGCCATCTGCTGGTACCTGAGCCGCTCGTTCTGGTCGGCGGACCGGGTGACGACCGCGCCGCCGACGACGTCGCTGTGGCCGTTGAGGTACTTCGTCGTCGAATGGACCACGAGGTCCGCACCGAGCTCGAGCGGCCGCTGCAGGTACGGCGTGGCGAACGTGTTGTCGACGGCCAGCAGGGCCCCGACTTCTCCGGCGATCGCGGCGCCGGCCCGCAAGTCGGTCAGCTGCATCAGCGGATTCGTCGGAGTCTCCAGATAGATGATCTTTGTTGCCGGCAGCACGGCGGCGTGTAGCGCTTCGATGTCCGACGTGTCCACGTAGTCGAACCGGATGCCGTAGCGCTCCCAGAACCTGAACAAGCGCTCGCTTCCCCCGTACAGATTGTCTCCGCACACCACGTGGTCGCCCGAGGCGAGGTTCGCCTTCAGGATGGCCTCGATCGCCGCGAGTCCCGACGCGAACGCGATGCCGTGGTCTCCCCCCTCGAGCGAGGCGAGGTTTATCTCCATGGCCGTTCGCGTTGGATTCGTGACGCGCGCGTACTCGTGTCCCTGCCGGGGCTCTCCGACGCCGTCCTGCACGTAGGTGGATGTGAGAAACACTGGCGTCATGATGGCGCCGGTCTCGGGATCCGGCGCCTGACCGGCGTGCACGGCTCTCGTTCCGAACCCGTCGCTTGTCTCACCGATCATGCAGGCCTCCGTAAGCTGTCCGTGAACTGCCGGACGGAGAAGATACGGGACCGTTCCACGAGCGGCGAACCCCGGATGAGCAACGGATGAGCGCCGACCCCACTGTTCCCTCATGGACTCAGCCGACGCAGGTCCCGGCCGGGCGGCGCACCGCCTCTACTGTCATTTCGTGTGGCCAACGTTGGGCCGCATTCCGCTGATCTCGCGCGGCACGGCTGACGTGGTCGAACGACACCTCATCACTCTCTGTCGGCGCCTCGACGCGGAACCGCTCTGCGTGCGTGCGTTCTCCGATCGAGTGCATATGCTCACGAGGCTCAAGCCCGGTCATTCGCCTGCCGATTTCATCGGACGGCTGAAGGATGGGTCGGAGGCCGCAATCCAGGACGCCGGACACACCGTGCGCTGGGGAAGAAGTTACGCCGCTGCTACGGTGAGCGGATCCGAAGTCCGAGCCGTCATGCGACGCATCCATCGCCTGGCCAATGGGCCACGCCCGGGCGCCCGCGATCGTGGCCCGCGAGACCGTCCGTGGAGGACGCCCAGAACCGTCTCTGTGGCACCGACGGCCGGCGTTGACGGCATTCTCCCAGCCCGGTAACCTTCCCGCAGCATTACAGCTGCGGCCCACCCTTTGCAGATCCGTACGTCGGTTTACAGCGACGGACGGTGGAAAAACCCCTTACAGGTTGCGGACGAAGGGAAACCGGTTTGACGGGGACAGTTCCATTCATCGTATCGGCTTCGGGCATCCGGGGGGTCGTGGGCTCGACCATGACGCCGGATGTCGCCGCGCGCTATGGCGCCGCGTTCGGGCGCTATCTGGTCCAGGTCGGGGCGACGGAGGATCGGGAGACCTACGTCATCGTCGGTCGTGACTCGCGGACGTCCGGCGACCTGCTTTCCGCTGCTGCCGCCGCGGGATTGCGGGCTGCGGGAGTCTCCGTGCGGGACGTCGGAATCGCTCCTACACCGACGCTTCTTCTCGCCGTGCGCGACGATGTACTCGCTATCGGCGGCCTCGTGCTCACGGCGTCGCACAACCCGATCGAATGGAACGGCTTGAAGCTCGCGTCCGGGTCGGGGATGTTCGTGAGTCCGGAGGCAGGCATGGCCATCCAGGAGTTGTTCGAGTCGGCGACGGAGCTGGCGGATTGGAGCCTTCTCGGTAGTGGCGGAACGCTCGATGGTGTGGCGGAGCACCATATCGAGCGAATCCTGTCCCTGCCCTTGCTGGACGTGGACTCCATCCGGGATCGGGCCCCCCTGGTGGCGCTGGATTGCGTGCACGGCGCGGGAGGCGCCGTCGTGCCAGAGCTACTGCGCCGACTCGGATGCCGCGTCGAGGGGATCGGGCTCGCGACGGACGGCCTGTTCCCGCGCGATCCGGAGCCGATTCCCGCGAACCTCGGAGACCTTCGCCGCATCGTCCGGGCGTCGGGAGCCGAGATCGGCATGGCCGTGGATCCGGACGGGGATCGCCTCGCCCTTGTTGACGACACGGGTGAGCCTGTGGGAGAAGACTGGACCCTGGCACTGGCGGCCGAGTACGTGCTGGAGCGCAGGAAGGGCGCGGTGGTGACGAATCTCTCGTCCAGTCAGTCCATCGAGCAGGTGGCGGTCCGTGCGGGCGTGCCGTTCCATCGGGCTCCCGTGGGCGAAGCGCGAGTGGCGGAGAGAATGGTCGCAACAGAAGCCGTGATCGGTGGAGAAGGTAACGGCGGGGTCATGCTGCCCGATCTCAATCTGACCCGCGATGCGGCAGTGGCGGCGGCGCTGGTGCTGGCCCTGCTTGCGACCAGCGAAACGACGCTGGCGGACCTCCTGGCACGCCGGGACAGGTATTACATGGTCAAGCGGAAGGTCGAGAGGGGAGATCTCGATCCGGAGGACATCTACCGGCGCATGCGGGCGGACCTCGCCGACGGAGCGGAAGAAAACACCGAGGACGGGCTGCGGCTCGCCTGGCCCGAGGCCAGGGAATGGCTGCACGTACGGCCCTCTGGCACGGAGCCGATCCTCCGCATCATCGCGGAGGCTCCGGGACTCGAGCGGGCCGAGGAGCTGGCTCGCCTGGCCGGCCGCAGCTTGAGCGCCTGACATGTCGGCCAGGAAACCGGGATCGGATTGATCGAATGTGCGGAATCGTATGCTATATAGGATTGCGTGAGGCGCAGCCACTGATCCTCGAGGGTCTGCGGCGCCTGGAGTATCGTGGCTACGATTCGGCGGGAATCGCCACGATGTCGGACGGCGAGCTCGACATTCGGAAGGCGGCCGGGAAGATCGACGAGCTTGCAAGCAGGCTCGAGACAGCTCCCCTGACCGGGTCCGTGGGCGTCGGCCACACA
>JAUVTH010000257.1 GCA_030601615.1 Gemmatimonadota bacterium | reverse complement strand
CGGAACAGCTCCGGCGCCTCGAGGCCCTCGGGTTGAACTACCGCATTCCGGAGCCGGGCGGCCTGAAGGAGGACCGCCTGACTCTCGACGATCGCTTCCGCGTGGAGCTCGGGAACCCGCTGCCGTGGGGCGAGGTCCGCTACACGCTGGACGGTTCGGACCCTGGGCCGGAGTCGGCCCTGTACGCGGAGCCACTCGAGCTGGTCACGGAAAAGTCGGGAACGACGGTGTCGGCGCGCGTGGTACTGCCGGCCGGAAGGCTGGGGCCGATCGCCCGGGCCGAGGTGACACGTGGTTCGCTGCGTACAGGGCTCGACATCGACAGCGGTCGCCTGGTTCCGGGCCTGGAACTGGCGTATGTCGAGGACACGTTCCACACAGCGGCGGCACTCGCGGATGCTCGCGCCGATCGGTTGGGCGCAATCCCGCGCGTAGAGCTTCCTGGTATCGAGCGGGAGGAGCAGTTCGGACTCCGCTTCCGAGGGTACCTGCGGGTACCGTATGGCGACGTCTACACGTTTGAACTAACCTCAGATGATGGATCACAACTGTATCTAAAAGAAGAACTTGTCATTGACCACGATGGATACCACGGTTCCGCACAGAAAAGTGGCTCGATCGCGCTGGCGAAGGGGCACCACCGACTCCGTGTGCTCTACTTCCAGGGCGGCGGTGGACGTGATCTGGCGTTGCGAGTGAGGCAGGGAGACGGACCGTTCGAGACCGTACCGGACGATTGGTACTACGTGGAGAACGTGCTCGACCCCGGGGAGGCGCTCCCGCTCACGGATGCGCCTTAGGGGGTCCAATCGGGATTGGGTCGTGGCATCCTGGCCCCGACCGAGTCCCGCCACGCCGAGAGACGACTTGAGAGGTCCCGGGCGAGTTCGGGCATGGTTGACGACAGGTCATGGGCCTCGCCCGGATCTGACGCGAGGTCGTACAGCTCTACGGAGCCGTCCTCGAACCACTCCACAAGCTTGTAGTCTCCAGCCAGCATGGCTCCTGAGGGGCGGTTCCCAGACCCGTGGTAGTGGGGGAAGTGCCAGAACAGGTCTCGTCCCTCGGACGCAGGCTCTCCGCTCAGGAACGGAACCAGGCTCACCCCATCAACCTGCTGGTCCGAACGGAGCGGCAGACCGGCCATCTCGAGAAGCGTAGGGAACACGTCGATGGTCGAGGCGCGCACTCTGGACACCCGACCTCCCCGCGCGCCGTCTGGCCACCTGACAATGAGCGGGATCCGGATTCCCCCTTCGTACAGCCACCCCTTACCCGCGCGCAGCGGACGGTTGGCGGTGGGCGCCCGGTCTCCCCGGTCTCCCGCGTAAGTACTGAGCCCGCCATTGTCGGACACGAAGACGATTGCTGTACGATCAGCGAGTCCGAGCGCGTCGACCGTCTCGACGATTCGTGACAGGCTCCGGTCCACCGCGGCGACCATCCCGGCGTATACCGGGTGGTCCTGCCTGAGCTTCGTAGTCGAGCGGCTGCTCTCGGCTTCCGTCGGCCCGCCCTCCAGCGCCGGCAGGGTGCTCGCCGGCTCACGATATGGCGCTACGTCGGCCTCGAGAGCTTCGAGAGGGGTGTGCACCGCGTAGTGAGACAGGACGAGGAGGAACGGTCGGTCCTGATTTTCTTCGAGGAAGCCGATCGCCTTATCGGTGAGCCGGTCGGTCAGGTACGCGTCCGGAGGGTCCCCGACCAGGTCCGGTACATCCGTGATCGGCCAGTCCTCGTTCCGATACGGAGGAAGATAGCTTCCCGGTTGGCCGGCCCGATTTACAGCGCGCGTCCACGCGAAGCCCTGCCCCTCGGGAAGAAACTCGTCCTCGGCCCCCAGGTGCCACTTGCCGATGTAGCCGGTGGCGTACCCGGCGTCGGCGAACGCTTCACCGAGGGTGACCTCTTCCAGAGGGAGGCGCCGCAGGTAATCGGCCTGGAGCAGCATCCCCTGCTGCTCGCCGCCGATCCAGTTGGTGATCCCGACGCGGGCAGGGTGCCGTCCCGTCATCAGACTGGCCCTGGTCGGCGAGCACACGGGACTGGCCGAGTAGAACCGCGAGAACCGAACGCCGGACGCAGCGAGGGCGTCGATCGCCGGCGTGTCGTAGAACTCGCTGCCGAGAACGCCGGCGTCTCTCCAGCCCAGGTCGTCCACCACGAAGAGGACGATGTTGAGTGGTGGCCGGACGGAGGCGGCCTCCCGCTCTGCACCGCCGCAGCCGGCGAGAACCGAGAGCAGCGCCAGGCTGACGGCCGGGAATCTCATGTCGCTTCCCCTCCCCCGGGGCCCCGGACCCGCACCGCGTCAGCCGTCCGTACGGATCATCACGAGAAGCATCTGGAACCGCTCCTCGGCCTGTACGGCGTGCGGGACGCCGGCGGGCAGGTGGATGATCTCCCCGGCACCGACGGCGTGCGCCACTCCTGCAATCTCGACCCGGGCCGTCCCATCGATCACCTGGATGAGCGCCTCGTGCGGTGTTGTGTGCTCGCTCAGGCCCTGACCCGAGTCGAACGCGAAGGCCGTCGCCGATCCTCCTTGGTCCTTGACGATCTGCCGGCTCACGATCGATCCGGCCTGGTAGTCTACCAGACTGCCGAGGGACTGCGCTCCGTCCAGGTTCATCTCGATTCCTTCCCGTGCAGGGGCTCCGCCGCGAAGCCGCGCAGCGCTGACAACCATTCACGCGTCATCAGGCGCAGAGCCAGCTTGCCTTCTTCCGTTTCGGCCAGCGTTGGATCGCCGTACAGGCCGGTCTCGGAGTAAGCCGGGTCGGCGGGATCGCGGGAGAACAGGCCCGGACGGTAACCCGGATAGTCCTTCGCCCTCCCTCCGTAGTCGGCGACGGCACGCTCCATGTGAACCAGCTCGGGCTGCAAGAACAGATGGATCGCCGTCTCCACCTCGTCCGCGTGGCCGCCGGCTCGTTGCTCCATGTGCTCCTCGAGCTCTACCGGCTCAATGTCGTCCCACGACACGACGAGCGTCGGAGTGCCCGTCGCGATCCGGATCTCGCGCGCCGCGATCGAGATCGGGAGTCCGGTGGCACGGGTGACACCCGTATTCAGGAATACGATCCGTCTCGCCCCGTGACGCACGAGCGACAGCGCGATCTCGCGCACATAGGCCTGGAACACGTCCGGATCCGCCACCTCGGTACCCGGA
>JAUVTH010000076.1 GCA_030601615.1 Gemmatimonadota bacterium | reverse complement strand
TCGAAGCACGATGCCCGGGTGGCCGCGTACGGCACGTTCGACGAGCTGAACGCCGCCCTCGGCGTGATCCTGTCGCTGGACCCGGACGGTGATCTGGGCACGGCGAATCTCCAGCGCGTGCAGGAGGACCTGTTCATCCTGGGGTCCCGCCTTGCAGCGGCCCGTCCCGAGCGGGAGCTGGAGCGCGGCAGCATACCGGGTCTCGCTCCCGGCCGGATCGCCGACCTGGAAGTCTGGATCGACAGTCTGGACGAGGAACTGCCTCCCCTCAACGCGTTCGTGCTTCCGGGCGGCTGCCCGGCAGGGGCACAACTTCACGTCGCGCGCACCGTGTGCCGCCGCGCTGAACGCGAGGTGACCTCCCTGTTGGACGCCGACCCCGCTTTGAGCACCGCGGTCATCCCCTATATTAACAGGCTCTCGGACCTGCTGTTCACGCTCGCGCGCGCCGTCAATCACCGGGCCGGCCGGCCGGAGGCTCAATGGTTGCCTCAGCGCGAACGCGACACCGCTGCCCTCGAACCGGTCGATGATGCAGAGGACCCGTGACTGACTCGAATGCGGACCTGACTTCCGACACGGATCCGGCGCGGGATCCTGTGACCGGAGCAGACGACGAAGAACTGGCTGGCCTGGTCGAGGAGACCGTCAACTCGTTTCTCAAGGCCGTGCGCGCCCGCCAGACGTATGTGGCAGGCAATCCGCTGATCGAACGGTTTCACGGCGAGCTCTGCGAGCGGCTCAGCTTCGTATGGGACGAGCTCCCTCATCTCTCGCTCACGGTGGACGAGGGACGCCTGTTGTGGCGCGAGAGAGAGGTGTATTCCAAGCCCCTCGGGCCTGACAACTTCGCGTTTCGCTTCTTCAAGGACGGTATCCGACAGCTGGCTCTGCTTCCCGGGGTGGAAGAGGGAGAGTTGGCCGAGTTCATGGATATTCTCGCGCAATCGCGGCAGGCTCACGACGACGATCTGCTGGCCACCCTGTGGCACCGTGACTTCAAGGCGGTGCGCATGGACTACATCGACCTTTCCGAGGACGAGACCGCGGACGCGGAGCTGCCGAAGCCCGACCGTGGCGCGGGGGCCGGCGAAAGCCTGGAAGACATGTCGGAGATCGAAGCCGTTCTGGAATCGGGCGCGGTCACAGAGGAGGACACGGCGGAGTTCGCGGACATCGCTCTCGGCGAGCCCGATCTGCTGTATCTGAAACGCGAAATGGAAGCCGAGTGGGCTCGCCCCGTCGTGCACGACGTTACGCTCGCCCTCCTGGACCAGTTCGAAATGAGGGACCAGGAGCGGCGCCGACAGGTCGTGGACATCCTTCGCGAGTTTCTCCCTCTTCTGCTCGTCGAGCGAGATTTCGGCAACGTAGCACTGATCGTCAACGAGCTGCAGCTGCTGGCAAACAAGACGGGCGAGGACGAGACGCAGGAGCTCGTCACATCGCTCCTGCGCGACATGAGCGAGGCCATGGCAGAGATGGTCAGCGAAGCGGACGTGGCGGGTGAAACGCCGGCCGCGGAGGAGCTGGCCGCGCTCGTCGGAGCCCTGCAGGCCGAGGCCATCCCAACCCTCGTGCGAGCGATTCCGGCAGTGCCTAACCGGCGGACGAGGGATCGTCTCGCCGAGGCACTGGACCGTCTGGTCGGCTCGAATCCGGGCTACGTGGTGGACCTGCTGGCGGCCGAAGATCCCATGCTGGCGGCCGAAGCCGCCCGAATCGTAGGCCGTCTCGGGTTGCGGGAGGCGGAGCCGGACCTCATCGAACTGTCGCGCCGACCGGAGGAGGTAACGAGGCAGGCGGCCATTGAAGCACTGGCGATCCTCGGATCGGCAGTGGGCGCCGAGGCGCTGGCCGAGGCGCTCGCCGACCCGGGCAGGGACATCCGGGTGGCAGCCGTGAACGCGATCGTTGCCGTCCGACCGGAAGGCGCCGCGTCGATGCTTGGCAGCATCCTCTCGGGATCGGGCATGAAGGACCGCGACCAGGGAGAGCAGATGGCCTTCATGCGGGCCTATGCCAGCATCGCCGGTGAAGAAGCCGTACCGGTTCTCGCGAAGCTCCTCAACGGACGGAAATGGTGGGGAGGACGCAGGTTGCCCACGCAGCGTGCCTGCGCCGCGCGCGCTCTCGCCGTCGTCGGCACGCCGACCGCTCGCACAGCCCTCGCGAAGGCCAGCGGCGATCGGGCCGCGGCAGTCAAGAGTGCGGTCCGGGTGGCACTGAGAGCGATCGACTCGGATTCGGATGAGCGGCTCAAAGTGGCCGTCGCGCTGGACGAACTGGAGGGGAACGAGGTCGAGGATCCCGTCGAGTTGGACATGAACGTCGAAATTGACGAGATAGACGATCCCGACGAGGACGAGCGAGAGGAGGGATCGTCATGACGAGCCCGCAGCCCCTGGCCACCGAACTCCTGTCGGCGATGTACGGAGCCGTCCGCTCTATTCAGCTTTACCCATCCGAGAATGAGGTCGTCAAACGAGGGCTTCGAGAGGTGAAGGAGCAGGCCGACCTGATCCTCAAGCACGAAGGTGGTCTGAGCGTCTGGATAGCCGGCAACTACATGTTCGTGAACGACCTCCAGGTGCGCCTCGACCTGCACGATTATGCAACCCTGGCTGCGCTCCGCGAGGTGTTCCGGCGCCACGGTGTTGGACGCATGGAAGCCGCCCCCCGGGCGGGCGCGGACGACTGGCAGGCCTTCCTGATGGCGATCGCCGAGGATCCTTCCCCCGGTCAGCCTCCGCTGGAAGCGCTCGAAGCCGAGCTTCAGAGTCGAGGTGTCGCGCATATCAGCGTCGGACCACCGTCACCGATGTTCGAGGGCGGCGAGGGCGAGAGGGCGGTAGAGGCGGCTCGCCGCACCTACGCGCGCTCGGTGAAGGTCGCGCGCGACACGATGGAAGGGCTGGTTCTGGGAAAGGCGATCGGAGCCCGACGCGCCGAGCGGGCCGTGCTCGCGGTGGTCGACCAGGTCTTGCAGGAGCCGGCGACGATGCTCGGAATGCTCACGCTACGTGACTTCGACGACCACTCCTACGTGCATTCGGTCAATGTCTCTATTCTCTCGGTCGCTCTGGGTGACTACCTGGGCCTGAACCGTGAGCAGCTGTTCGAGTTGGGATTCGCGGCCCTTTTCCATGACATCGGGAAAGTGCTCATTCCGCCATCTGTGCTGAACAAGCAAGGGTGGCTGAACGATGAGGAGTGGAGACTCGTGAGCCAGCACCCGGACTTCGGGTTGCTGATGATGTTCAACGTGGAGGGATTCGAAGTCCTTCCGTACCGCGCCATGCTCGCGGTATACGAGCACCACATGAAGCCCGACCTGTCTGGATACCCTCGGGTCATCCGGCGCAGACGCCAGGGACTGCTGGCTCGCATCATCGCCCTCACGGAAGCCTACGACGCGGCGATCTCCAACTACAGCAAGCAGTTCCTGCCGTGTTCACCCGACGAGGCCATTCGGCAGCTGCGCGAGGCCGAGAGCGGCGCATACGATCGGATCCTCACCCGGGCGTTCGTCAACATGATGGGCATTTTCCCGGTTGCCACGCTGGTCATCCTGGACAGCGGCGAGATGGGCGTGGTGGTGGCCCCCAACCCGAATCCGAAAGCGCTGAACCGTCCCGTGGTCCGGATCATCGCGACAGCGGAAGGCGAGCGCGTCGGTGAGGGGCCGATCCGGGACCTGACCGAGCGAGACCCGGACACCGGGCAGTACCGACGCAGCATCGCGCGGTCCACCGACCCGGCTCGTTATGGGATCAAAGTCTCCGACCATGTCGCCTGAGGTACGTCCGGGGACATTGGCCAGGAAACTCCCGTTCGAGCTGTCGCGCGCGCCGGGCGCCCTGCTGCGGGGGGACCTCCGGATTCCCGACACGCCCTCCGAGAAGGCGATCGTCGTATGTCATGGGTTCAAGGGCTTCAAGGACTGGGGCTTCTTCCCCTACCTGGCGGAGAGGCTGGCGACCGGAACCGGTGCCACGGTCATCTCCTTCAACTTCTCCGGCTCGGGGATCGGGCCCGATCTCGAGAGCTTCACCGACCTCGAAGGGTTCGCCCGCAATACGTTCACGCGAGAGGTGGAAGATCTCGAGGCGATTCTCGACGGCCTCCGCGACGGTCGGCTGGGACCCGTGGAGTTGGAGCCACCACGGTCAGTGGGCCTCATCGGGCACAGCCGGGGCGCCGCGGCCGCGATTCTGGTGGGAGCCGACCGGCCGGAGGTCAGGGCCGTTGTCACGTGGGCCGGCATCGGCTCCGTGTTCAGGTACGAGAGCTGGTTCGCCGAGGCACTCGGGGACGGCGACGTGATGGAGATCACGAACGCGCGAACGGGCCAACGACTGCCGTTGTACCGGGATGTCCTCGACGACCTGCGTGCGCACCGGGACAGGCTGGACATGGAGGAGGCCGCCCGCCGGCTGGACGCGCCGCTTCTCATCGTCCACGGGAGCGAGGACGAAGCCGTGCCCGTAGCCGAGGCTCATGCGCTGCACCGGACCGCCGGCACTGCCGAGCTCGCGATCATCGAGGGCGCGGGCCACACGATGAGCGCTTCGCACCCCTTCCCTGGCACCAATCCGCACTTGGAGGAAGCCGTGTGGCGCACGATCTCGCACTTCGAGGAGCATCTGATGGAGGAACAGGAATGAGCAGGTCGATGGCGTTCCTGTCGTACATACTCGCCGCCACGCTGATCGTGTCCGGGTGCACGATCGAGATCGAGGAGGAGGGGGACTCCGATCTCCACGGGTCGGTGGAGCGCATGCTCGCCGGGTCCGCCGAGGCGTGGAACGGGGGCATCCTGGACGGCTTCATGGACGACTATCTCGAGTCCGAGAACACGACGTACATCGGCGGCGGCGGGTTGCTGACTGGATACGACGCGATCTACGAGCGCTATGCGCCGCTGTTCGAGCCCGGCGCATCGCGGGACAGTCTCCGGTTCGAAGACATCCGCACACGCAAGCTTGCTGTCGTGGAGGCGATCGCGACGGCCCGCTGGGTTCTCTACCAGGGTGACGAGATCACCGGCTCCGGACCATTCACCCTCGTCCTCAGACACACCAGTAACGGGTGGAAGATCATCCACGATCACTCCTCCTCCGATCCGCAGCCACCGCCGTCGGGAGAGTAGGGGGTGATCGAAAGCGCCGTCGCTGTAGGGGATCTTCCGGACGCCAGCGGCGCAGTCGACGTCACGGATGAGCTTCTCGCCGCGTGCGTGCACTGTGGCTTCTGCATTCCCGTGTGCCCGACCTGGGATATCCTGCGAGAGGAAAACGACTCGCCCAGGGGGCGCCTGTACCTGATGCGAGCCGAGGCCGAGGGTCGGGTGCAGGCCGACGGCGCGTTCTCGCTCCACGTGGGCCGCTGCCTGGGATGCCGGGCCTGCGAGTCCGTGTGTCCCGCCGGGGTGCCGTTCGGCCATCTCCTCGAGCGGGCGCGGGCCCGCATTCCTCAGCGACCTGTAGCGCACTGGTGGGAACGCTGGATGCTGGAGGCGCTCACGACTCCGCGGCGCGCGCGCGTCACCTACGCGGTAGCTCGATTTCTCCGGAACTCTGGCGTCGCCGACATCCTCGGGCGGCTTCTGCCGGGCACCGCGGGCCGAGCCCTCCGTCTCCTGTCGGCGTCCCGACCGACTTTCGGAACGACACGGGCTGCGGCTGTCGGTATTCCCGCGACACGGCTTGAAGTGCAGGACGGGGAGGCCCTGATGGCGGAAACCCAGGCCTACGTCCTGCTTTCCGGTTGCGTGATGGAGGGCCTGTTCGGGCACGTCCACGACGCGACGCGGCGCACGCTGGCCCGTGCGGGCTACCGGGAAGTCGAGGCGCCCGGGCAGGTGTGCTGTGGAGCCCTCCACGCTCACGCGGGTCTCCTGGAAGAGGCGCGCGAGCAGGCCCGTCACAACATCCGGGTGTTCGAGAGCGTGGACTGCGAATGGATCGTGACGGACTCGGCGGGCTGCGGAGCCGGTCTCAAGGACTATCCGGCCTGGTTGACGGACGATCCCGACTGGCGAGATCGAGCCGAGGCGCTGGCGGCACGGGTGAAAGACGTGACGGAGATCCTCGCCGACGCGGTCACGAATTCCGACGGCACGTTGGGGTCGAGTCCAGGAGCTGAACTTCCCGGCGGTCGGGTAGGCTACGATGCGCCCTGCCACCTGCACCACGCACAGGGCGTAAGGGACGACCCGCTGGTGCTCCTGCGCTCGCTCCCCGGGTTCGAGGTCGAGGCGCTGCCCTCTTCCGACCGATGCTGCGGCGGAGCGGGCATGTACAATCTGGTCCAGCCGGACCTCGCGGCACTTGTCCTCGCGCCGAAGCTCGGCGAGATCGAGCATGGCAGGTACGACTGGATCGCGACGGGCAATCCCGGGTGCATCATGTATCTTGGCGCCGGACTCATGCGGGTCGGCGACCGTACACTGGTGGTCCACCCCGTCGAGCTGGTGGACCATGCGTGGAACGATCAGCAGGAGGAACCCGGCGAATGAACCTGGAACGCAAACGTGCCCGGTCCACGTGAATTCGACTACTTGATCGTCGGTGGCGGGCTCGCCGCCACCTCGGCGGTCGATGGTATCCGGGAGTTGGACCCATCGGGATCTATCGCGTTGGTCACCGACGAACCGGAGCCCCCCTACCAGCGCCCCCCGTTGTCGAAGGAGTGCACTCAGTACGCTGACGTCCCGCGCTCGCTCCTGTACGTGAAGCCGGAGGGCTGGTTCGAGGAACAGGCCGGCATCGAGCTCGTGACCCGGCAGAAGGTCCTCGTACTCGATCCGGCGGAC
>JAUVTH010000129.1 GCA_030601615.1 Gemmatimonadota bacterium | reverse complement strand
AGCCTCCGGGGCCCTGTACGGCTTGCTGTTGGCCTTCGCCCACTACTGGCCCGACGAGCGGATCCTGATCATCCCGATCCCGATTCCGATCAAGATCAAGACCATGATCCTCCTGGCGACGCTGATCGCCGTTGGGGGAATAGCGCTCGAGGTCGCCGGGTCACCTCAGCGAATCGCCCACCATGCCCACCTCGGCGGATTCCTCGGCGCGTGGCTGTTCATGAAGTGGCGCGAGAAGAACTCGCCGGCCGCCCGCTTCAAGCGTAAGGCGGACGGCGGGCGCGGACACGGGTGGCTGCCTGACAAGGACGCCGCCCAACGATGGGAGGCCATCGACCGGGAGTCCCTGCACCCGGTCAACCGCGAAGCCTACGACGAGATCATGGAGAAGCTCCGAACCCAGGGGCTGCCCAGCCTGACGGCGAGGGAACGGACTTTCCTCGATCGCTTCAGCCGGGCCTGAACCTGGCAGGTTGCTGAAGAACCACGCTCGCTGTTGAGATGGCGCACGCGGGCGTCCAGCGCTCGCCGCCGTCTGGTTTTCCGAGCGCGTCACACACCTTCGTGCTAATATTCCTCCGGGCGGGCGGAGGTACGCGCCTGGTCGGCGCTCCCCGCGCTGCCGGGAGGTTCTCCCATGATTGCATCGATCCAGCCTTCCCTGTTCGCGCGAATGGTAACGTTGCGGCGCGACCTGCATCGCCATCCGGAGCTCAGCTGGGAGGAACATCGCACCACGGCCCGCGTGATCTCCGAGCTGGAGCGTCTCGACCTTCCCTATCGCCGATCGCTCGAGACCGGTGTTGTTGCGGAGATCGAGGGCCCCCCCGGGGTCCCCGCCGTTGCCCTGCGGGCCGACCTCGACGCCCTGCCCATCCAGGAAGAGACGGCGCTGGAGTTCGCGTCCGTGGTTCCGGGAGTGATGCACGCATGCGGCCACGACGCACATACCGCGATACTGGTCGGCGCAGCGGAGATCCTGGCGGGCAGCGATGAGCCGCTTCCGGCGCCCGTTCGACTGATCTTCCAGCCGGCCGAGGAGCTCGGCTCGGGGGCGAAGGCGATGGTGGAAGCGGGAGCGCTCGACGGAGTGGGTGCGATCTTCGGCGGGCACGTAGACCGGCCCTTTCCGACCGCCACGGCCGTGGCTGTCGAGGGCACGGTGAATGCGTCCACCGACGCCTTCCGCATCGCGATCCGGGGCCAGCAGGGCCACGCAGCGCGGCCGCACGAGACGGTAGACGCCGTCGTCGTGGGCAGCCTGATCGTCATGGCCGTTCAGACCATTGTCTCGCGTGAGATCGATCCGACACACCCGTCGGTTCTCTCCATCGGCCGCTTCGACGCGGGCAGCGCCTCGAACGTGATCGCGGGCACCGCCGAGCTCGCCGGAACCATCCGGGCTCAGGAACCCGATGTGAGAAGCCACCTGCGCCGGTCGATCACACGCATCTGCGAGTCCGTCGGTCAGCTTCACGAGGCGCAAGTCGAGCTCGAGATAGAAGAGGGCACTCCCCCGCTCGTGAACCAGGGACCGATGGTCGCGGTGGCCCGGGCGGCCGCGGCATCGGCCCTCGGCCCCGACCGCGTCCGGTACACGGTCCGCAGCGCGAACATGGGCGGTGAGGACTTTTCCTGGTACCTGCAGGAGATCCCAGGCTGCTACGTGCGCCTCGGTGCGCGCCTGCCGGGCTCGGCCAGCTATCCGGCCCACTCGAGCCGGTTCGAGATCGATGAGAACGTGCTCGCCTCGGGCGCCGCATGGCTCGCGGAGGTCGCCCGCCAGGGCGGCAGAGCGATGGCCACCGGGAATGGCGACCCTGCACACGCGGGAAGCGTCCGTTGATCACCATTCGCGAGGCGCGTGATACCGATACCAGCGGGATCATCGACATCTACCTGGCCACTTACGGCGAGGACTACGCCTACCCGCAGTACTACGAAGAATTTGAGATCAAGAAGCTGATCTTCTCCGACGAGACGTTGATGCTCGTCGCGGAGGACGTGGACGAACACCGTATCGTGGGTACGGCGTCGGTCATTCTCGAGGTGGGCGCCTACACGGACCTGGTTGGAGAGTTCGGCCGGCTCGCCGTGCATCCGGACTACCGCCGGCGCGGAATCGGGACACAGCTTCTCGAGCAACGCCTGACCTCCGTCAAGGACAGGCTGCACGTGGGCGTCATCGAGGCCCGGGTGACGCATCCGTTCACCCAGGCGATCGCGCTGAAGCAGGGATTCGCGCCGGTCGGCTTCCTTCCACTGAAGTACATGTTCGGCTCGACGCGCGAGAACATGGGAGTGCTGGTACAGCTGTTCGGCCGGGGTCGCGAGCTGCGTCGAAACAACCCGCGCATCGTCCCGGAGATCTATCAGCTCGCGGGCACCGCTCTCGAGGCGTGTCGCGTCGCGGTGGACGTGATTGTGGACGAGGAGTCCGTACCCTACCCCTTCGGACACGGCTTCACGATCAGCGAGCTCACGACCGAGGGATACTCGCGCCTCATGCGTATCGAGCGAGGCCGCGTACGGAACCGTGAGATCTTCGGCCCGATGCGCCTCCAGTACGGCTACTTCAAGCTGATCTCGCACAAGTCGAAGTACCTGGTGGCACGTGAAGGGGGTCACATCGTCGGCGCCGTGGGCTTCACGCTGGAGCGGCTGGACAGGGTCGTTCGTGTGTTCGAGCTGATTTCTCTTCGCGACGACGTAATCCGCTTCCTGCTCACGGAGCTCGAGGAGCGCTGCCAGGAGGAATGGGACATCGCGTACATGGAACTCGATGTCAGTGCCCACGCGCCCCGTATGCAGCGCACCGTGCTCCAGCTCGGGTACGTTCCCACTGCATATACGCCGGCCCTCGCCTTCCACGACGTCGAGCGGCTCGACCTCGTGAAGTTTTCGAAGCTCCTCATTCCGCTGGACATCGGCCAGGTGATGCTCATCCCGCCGGTAAGCGACCTCGCGGACCTGGTTCTGGCCTCGTTCCGGCGGCGGGAGGTCTTGCCGCGCCTGGGCGAGGTCGTGGACCGCGTCGGGCTGTTCTCGGGACTCGAGGAAGAGCAGCTCGAGCGCCTCGCCAGCGTGTGCACGCACACGACCTTCGATACAGGACAGGACATATTCCGCGCGGGCGAGCCGTGCACGGAAATGTATCTGATTCTCGATGGCGAAGTCGCCGTTTTCGTCGAGGGAAGAGAAGGACGAATAGGCACGGTCCATGCGGGCGAGTGCCTGGGTGAGGTCGCCGTCCTGACGGGCGGGGAGCACTCCGCCACCGCCCGGGCCATCACTCCGGTGGAAGCCGGTGTTCTGACCAAGAAGGACCTGCAGAGCGTCGTCCGCTTGCGGCCCGGCATAGGCGTCGTACTGTATCGGAATCTTGCTCGAGGACTCGGCGAAAAACTGCGCCGAGCGGATCTCGACATCCTGGACGAATGACTCTCGCAGGAGGAACGCATGGCGCAGCGCGCACTCATTCTCGGCGCGGCCGGTCGGGACTTTCATAATTTCAACACGTACTTCCGTGACAACCCCGACTTCGACGTCGTCGCCTTCACCGCTGCACAGATCCCCGACATCGATGGCCGCACGTATCCAGCCGAGCTGTCCGGTCCGCGGTATCCCGACGGAATCCCGATCGAGGCTGAGGAGGACTTCGAGCGCCTTGTCCGCGACCTGAACGTGGACGTCGTCGTGTTCAGTTACAGCGACGTGTCGCACGAGCAAGTCATGCACCTCGGCTCGCGCGCGATCGCGGCGGGCGCCGATTACCTGCTACTCGGCAGCAAGCACACAATGGTCAAGTCCGTCAAGCCGCTCATTGCCGTCTGCGCAGCCCGCACCGGCTCGGGCAAGAGCCAGACGAGCCGGCGCGTCGCAGAGATCCTGACGGCCCAGGGCAAGAAGGTGGTCGTCATCCGCCATCCGATGCCGTACGGAGACCTCGCCGCGCAGGCCGTGCAGCGCTTCGAGACCTACGACGACCTCGAAAAACACGAGGTGACGATCGAGGAGCGCGAGGAGTATGAGCCCCACATCGCTGCGGGCCGGGTCGTCTACGCGGGCGTGGATTATGAGGCGATCCTGCGGCAGGCGGAGCAGGAAGCGGACGTGGTGATCTGGGACGGGGGCAACAACGATCTCTCGTTCTACGAGGCTGACCTTTACATCACGGTCGTCGACTCCCATCGGCCGGATCACTCCGCCCGGTATCACCCCGGCGAGGCAAACGTACGGATGGCCGATGTGATCGTGATCAACAAGGTGGGCACGGCCAGCCTGGAGCAGGTGCAGACAGCGCGGGCCGTGGCCCACGAGCTGAACCCCGACGCTCTCGTGATCGAGGCGGCGAGCCCGCTGTTCGTCGAAGGCGAAGACGAAATCCGAGGCAAGAAGGTACTCGTGGTCGAGGACGGCCCCACGCTCACGCACGGCGAGATGGCCTACGGCGCAGGCTGGGTCGCAGCCCTGCGCTACGGGGCGGCCGAGATCATCGACCCGCGTCCCTGGGCCGTGGGTTCGATCGCCCGCACGTTCGAGAAGTATCCGAACACTGGCCCTGTCCTGCCCGCGATGGGATACGGGGCCGAGCAAACGGCCGAGCTGCAGCAGACGATCGCCGCCACGCCGGCGGATCTGGTCGTCATCGGCACACCGATCGACCTCCGGCGACTGATCGAGATCGACAAGCCGTCGGTCCGCGTACGCTACGAGTTGCAGGAGATTGGACGCCCCACCCTGTCTGATGTGCTGGCAGGTTTCGGAGACTGACCGGACGTAGTGGCCGGGCCCGCCGCGGCCCGGTCACGTCTACCAGGCCGGCGCTATTGTGCCGCAGGATCCTTCGCGATGCACTCGATCTCGAGTAGTGCCCCGAGAGCCAGGCCATCGACTCCGACTGCCGAACGAGCCGGCGGAGGGCCGTCCCAGAACGTGGCGTAGACGTCGTTCATCGACCAATAGTCATCCATATTATCCAGGAATACTGTGCACTTTACTACATCGTAAAGTGACACGTCAGCTGCCTCGAGCAC
>JAUVTH010000066.1 GCA_030601615.1 Gemmatimonadota bacterium | reverse complement strand
GCGTCCAGTAGGCCTGGTACCGTCCGGTCATTTCCAGGAGAACGGTAGCGGGGTCCACCCCCTCCGCGAACCGGTACGTTTCGGGAAACAGGTAACCCTCGAGCGTGGGTCCCGGCACGCCGGATTCGGCCACGAACGCCGCGTCCATGGCGAGCTGGCGCACGGAATCGGCGGTCGTTCCCGTGGCCTTGGCCACGCGCGGCGCAATTTCTCGGATGGTAAAGCCCTCGGGGACGGTGAGCGGGTATGTCACCACCTCCCCTCTCGCCATCGCGTCCAGGATCTCTTCCCAGCCGGTCCCTCCGCTGAACTGGTAACGTCCCGCCTTGAGTGAGCCCTCTACGCCCCGAGCGCGGGCCGCGAGGGCGAACAGGCGCGGGAATCGAACCAGTCCCTCGTCGTGAAGCTGGCGTCCGATGCTCAGCGCGCCGGACCCAGCGGGGACCACGATCTCGACGATCTCGTCGGCGGATGGAGCTCCGGGTGGCGGAAGCGTGGCGAACCACGCGGCCGACGCCACCAGAGCCACGACGAAGAACCCGAGGCCGGCGTACGTGGACCGTTTCATCCCTCGTCCGCCATGTAGTCTCTGAGCAGCACAGTAGCCGCGAGCATGTCCTTCAAGCCCTTTTCACGTCTCCTTCGACGGGGGAGCTGCATCTCGCGCAACATCTCCTCGGCCTCGTAGCTGGTCAGGCGTTCATCGCGTCCCACGATCGGAAGGCCCGTGACGGCCCCCAGCCGGGTGACAAATCGCTTCGCCTCGGACGCCATCTCCCCTTCCGATCCGTCCATGTGGACCGGAATACCCACGAGAACCAGCGCGGGTTCGAGATCTTCCAGGAGTCGCAGGAGTCCCTTGGGGGGTTCGGTCGGAGGGTCTGCGTTGGCCACGGTCGAGTGTGGAGACGCGATCGTGCGCAGCGGGTCGGTGACCGCGACGCCGATTCGGCGGCGACCGTAGTCCAGCGCCAGGACTCGCCCGGGGACCGGGTTCAGATTCCCTCCAGCGCCTGCTCGAGCGGTGCGCCGGCCTGGAGCCGCAAGCGTACGTGCCGCAGGGCCGTCGGCGAGCCCACGACGAACCGCACTCCCTCTCCTCCGTCGGGCGGAGCCTGGACCGCGGCTACGGGTTCCTCTGCCGCCGCACCGAGCAGGCCTTCGATCAGTCCCTCGGTGAAGGGTGCGGCCCGATGACCGGTAGGCGAACGCACCACGTCTTCCGCGTCGGCGGCACCGAACACGACCAGCTCCGCGTGACCGCCGATCGCGCTCGCCCACTGGAAGGTCCCGAGGCCCCTCGCGCCCGTTTCGGCGTTGACCGCCGACCAGAAGTCGTTCGTGTCGAGCTCGGACATTGATACGACCAGAGTGATGCGGCGCGTGATGTCCTCGCCCGTGGCGCGTCCCGCCTCGCGGACGGCCGCGGCGACAGGCTCACCGCCCCGGTCCGCCGCCGCCACGAGGGCGTGCAGGGCGACAGCCGGAATTCGAACCTCACCTTCGAGGCGAAAATCGCTCATTGGACCTTCCAGTTACGTGTGTTCGATCGAGCGACCTGAAAGTAGAGCAAGCGTGCGGCCGGGCAAGCCGGGCACTTTCAGCCCGACCGAGGTTATTGGTATATGGGAACGACTGCACCAGTTTGCCTGACCTTATTTCTCGCACCGCACGGAGGATATGATGGATAACAACGAATACCGGGAAGCCATCGGTTTTCTCGCCGGTCTGACCATCGGAGCCGTCATCGGGACGGCCGCCGCGTTGCTCATCGCCCCGCAGAGCGGAGCCCGAACCCGCCGACAGATCGCACGCAAGGCAGAGGACTGGACGGAGGCTGCCGGCGAGACCCTCGAGGAAGCGCGAGATGACGCACTTGAGCTGGCTGACAAGGCATCGCGCGAGACTCGCCGCCTGGCCAGGCGGGCGCGCAAGGGAGCTGACCGCACCGGTGAGCGGCTGGCCGAGGTCGTCGAAAAGGGACGGGACCGTCTGCATCACTGATCGCCTTCCCAGGATCACCCCCCAACCGGGAGGCTCATGCTCGCCCAGGAGCTGATCGCGCGTAAGCGGGACGGCGCCGAACTCACCGACGAGGAGCTCAGAGGTTTCCTCGCCGAGTACGGTGCCGGTCACGTTCCTGACTACCAGATGTCGGCTTTCCTGATGGCGGTTCTTCTGAACGACATGAGCGCCGCCGAGCTCGCGACGCTCACACGTTCCATCATCGACTCGGGACGACGACTCGACTTCCGTTCCGATGGGGGCCCGCCCGCGGTCGACAAGCACTCGACCGGTGGCGTCGGCGACAAGGTCAGCCTGGTGCTGGCCCCGCTCCTGGCCGAGTACGGACTTCGGGTGCCCATGATGTCCGGTCGCGGCCTCGGCCACACCGGAGGCACGGTGGACAAGCTCGAGTCGATCCCCGGCTTTCGGACCGCCCTCGACCTGGACGAGTTCCAGGCCGTTCTCGCGGACGTCGGGTGCGCGATGATTCGCCAGACGCCGGAGATCGCCCCGCTGGACGGTCGGCTGTATGCCCTGCGGGACGTGACGGCGACCGTTCCATCCATCCCTCTCATTTGCGCCAGCATCATCTCGAAGAAGGTCGCGGAGGGGATCGAGGCCCTCGTGCTGGATGTCAAGTACGGGTCCGGCGCCTTCATGCGGGATCCGGACCAGGCTGTCGTCCTGGCAGAGACACTGGTCGGCCTGGCGGAATCTGAGGGCGTGCGGGCCACGGCGCTGCTCACGGCGATGGAGCAGCCGCTCGGAGAGACCGTGGGCAACGCGCTGGAAGTTCGAGAGGCGGTGGCGTGCCTGCACGGGGAAGGTCCAGCGGACCTGCGGGAAGTTACTCTCGCTCTGGCGGAAGAGAGCGTGCTGGCGGTCGAACGGGGGGCCCCGAGGGAGGAGGTTCGCTCGGACCTTGCTTCCATGCTGGACGACGGCCGGGCGCTGGCCCGTTTTGCCCGGCTGGTCGAGCGACAGGGAGGAGACCCGGCCGTCGTGTCGAACCCGGAGGCACTCGCGGACGCACCCATTCGAGCGACGTGGGAGTCTCCGGTCGACGGATACGTGACCTGCACGGACGCCTACGAGATCGGTGTGGCGGCCGTGGAGCTCGGGGCCGGCCGCCGCCGGCTGGAGGGCGAGGTAGACCCGGCCGTGGGCATTGAGCTTCTGGCGCGGCGAGGAGACAGAATCGAGCGCGGCGAGGCGGTGGCCGTCATTCACGCCCGCTCCGAGAATTCGGCGGCATCGGCCGCCCGGCGGTTGGGTAAGGCGTACGGCTTCGGAGATGTTCCGCCCGAGGATCCGCCGCTGGTCTGGAAGCGGGTGACGACGGACTAGCAGCTCCTAGAACTCGAAGTCGTCAGCCACCGGTGGCGCGAGCGAGTCGGCCGCTAGGCCCAGGCTGTCCGCCCATTCACGGATCCCCGACGGTCCGTGCACGTCGCAGCTTTCCCGGGGCTCCGTCTCCGGTATGTAGACTTCCGTGTACACGGCCTCGGGCGGACACCAGATCGTCGCCAGCATTCCGGTGGTTCGGTCGACTCGCCGCTCGATCAGACCGGTCGGCCGGGCCCACGGCGCCGGCGCCTCACGGTTCGAGTAGAAGTGCTTGAGTATCTCTGCGTTCACCGGTGCTGCGTCCCGGCCTCCCTGCGCGTCGTCCCTGATTCGCGCCGGCAGGTCGAATCCGACCCACGTCGCCGTGACGATCTCGGGCGTGAAGCCTATGAACCACGCGTTCGTGTTCTCGTTCGTCGTGCCCGTCTTGCCCGCGACCGGCACTTCCCAGGGCACGCCCAACGAGCGGATCCGGATGCCGGAGCCCCGATCGACGACGTCCCTGAGCATCGACACCATGATCCAGGAAGTCCGCTCGTCCAGGACTTCTTCTCTCTCGATGGGGGCCTCCCATAGCACCTCGCCATCCGCGTTCTCGATTCGCAGGATCGGGCGCGGAGTGACCCGGATGCCCAGGTTGGCGAACGTCGTGTAAGCCTCGACCATCTCGATCGGCTTCACCGACGGAGAGCCGATCGACGTAGACGGCACCCGGTCGATGCGCGACGTGATTCCCATGCGGTGCGCGTACTGGGCCACGGTCTCGAGTCCCACGCGCAGCCCGACCTTCACGGCGACCACGTTGATGGACGCGGCCAGCGCGTCCCGGATCGTGACCGGGCCCTTGAAGTCGTTGGTGAAGTTGCTGGGAGACCAGATCGAGCTATCCGGCTGCGGGAACTCGATCGGCGTGTCGAAGATGACCTCCGAGGCCGGCATTCCGCTTTCGATGGCCGCCGTGTACACGAACGGCTTGAACAGCGAGCCGGGCTGACGTTCGGCCTGCGTCGCGCGGTTGAACTCGGAGTCCTGGAAGTCACGCCCGCCGACCAGAGCGAGGACGTCGCCGTTCTTGGGGTCTACCGCGATGAACATGCCCTGGATGTACGGCATGTTCGATCCGGCGAGGCTGTCGGTCGGCCACGCACGCGTCTCGCGGTATGTCGGCGCCGCGAATCCCGGCTGTCTCTCGATCCACTCGAGCTGCGCCTGCACGGCGGAGTCGGCTACGGCCTGCATGTCAGGGTCGAGCGTCGTGTAGATCCGCAGTCCCGCCTCATACATCTGCTTTCCGTACCGGTCGAACAGGATGCGGCGCACCCATTCCACGAAGTACGCGGCAGGTATCCTGTCTTGTGCGTTCGGCCGGACGAGCAGGGGGTAGGCCCTGGCTGCGGCCTCCTCATCCTCCGTGATCATCCCCTGGTTGGCCATGAGGCTGAGCACGAGGTTCCGGCGTGCCACCGCCCGCTCGGGATTGCGGATCGGAGAATACCGGGCGGGCGCCACCGGCATGGCCGCGAGCGTGGCCGCCTCCGGCAGATTCAAGTCGCGCACGTTCTTTCCGAAGTAACGCTGCCCGGCGTTCTGGACGCCGTACACGCCGTCGAAGTTGATCTGGTTCAGATACGCCTCGAGGATCTCGGTCTTCGTGTAGGCCTGCTCCAGCGAGCGCGCCACCTTCATCTCCCGCATCTTCCGCCGGACCGAGATGTCCTGCCGGTCCACGATGGACGCGAACATGTTCCCGGCGAGCTGCTGCGTGATCGTGCTGCCACCGGCCGCTCCGTACCCGGCGAACGCGAATACTACGGCCGACCTGAGAGAGCGCAGGTAATCGATGCCCTGGTGAGACCAGAAACGTTTGTCCTCCACGGCGACGAACGCGTCGACGACGTGCCGCGGGATCTGGGAATACTGGATGGCGGTGCGCCGCTCGATCGCGAACTCGCGCAGCAAGGTGCCGTCCGCGGCGTACACCCGTGTGGCCTCCTTGGGCTCGAACGCGTAGATCTGGGCGATCGACGGACACTGGTCGCAGATGTGCGACCACGCGCCCCACGCGAGCCCGCCACCGAGGGCAAGGCCCGCGAGCGCTACGGTCAGGACGATCCAGCGGGTCCGGGGACCCGGCCAGGACAGCCGGAATATCTTGTTGCCTGTGCTCTCCGCCATATCTATGCTGTGCGTTTCCAGGTGACCTGACGCATCACGGTGCCACTTCTACGAACGTGGACGGCGAATGTTTCTTCCGGTGGATGAGCAGCTGGGCCGTATCCGCGACGGGGTCGCGGAGATCGTCCCCGAATCCGAGCTCGCGGCGAAGCTGGAACGCTCGCGCGTCGAGCGGAAACCCCTGATCGTGAAACAGGGCTTCGACCCGACCCGGCCCGACCTCCACATCGGACACGCCGTATCGATCCACAAACTGAGGACTTTCCAGGAGCTCGGCCACCGGGTCGTGTTCGTGATCGGGGACTTCACGGCCCTCGTGGGCGATCCGTCCGGGCAAAGCGACGCCCGGCCGATGCTCACGACGGCCGAGATCGAGTCCAATCTGCAGACGTACCGGGAGCAGGTGTTCCGTATCCTCGACCCGGGCTTGACCGAGATCCGCCAGAACAGCGAGTGGCTGGCGGGGCTGAGGCTGGAAGACATTCTGCGCCTCACCTCCCAGTACACGGTCGCCCGTATGCTCGAGCGCGACGACTTCGCAGACCGCTACGCGGACGAGAAGCCGATATCCCTGGTGGAGTTCCTGTACCCGATGATGCAGGCCTACGACTCCGTCGCCCTCGAGGCGGATATCGAGCTGGGGGGAACGGACCAGAAGTTCAACCTCCTGCTCGGCCGGACGCTCCAGGAAAGATCGGGACAGGAGCCACAGGTGTGTGTCCTGCTCCCGCTCCTTCGCGGTACCGATGGAGAGCGGAAGATGTCCAAGTCGTACGACAACTATGTGGGGCTCACCATGGAGCCGACGGACATGTTCGGGCGCACGATGTCGATTCCGGACTCGCTGCTGGCCGAGTGGGTCCAGCTCGCCTCGGGCGCGTCCGGTGTCGAGCGGTCGGAGTGGATCGGGAAGGCGGACGAAGACCCGCTGGCCGTGAAGCGCTGGCTGGCCGAGACGATCACGGCCAGGTATCACGGCAGCGAAGCGGGAGCTGAGGCTCGCGTTGCGTTCGACCGCGTGCACCGCCGACGCGACGTGCCTGAGGAGCTCGAGACGTGCGTGCTCTCCGCTGGAGACGAAGGAACGCTGTGGATCGGCCACGTCCTGGCGCGCTCCGGGCTGGCGAGATCCACCTCCGAGGCGCGGCGACTCATCGATCAGGGAGGGGTGAAGATCGACGGCGAAGTCGTCCAGGATCCAGAGTGTCACGTTTCCCCCGGGTCGTACGTTATGCAAAGAGGAAAGCGGAGGTTCCTGCGACTGGTCGTCGAAGCTGCCGGGGGACCCGAGAATTGCCCCTCGACAACCGACGGGGATACCGGCTCAGGTTGACACGGACACCGCGGGGCCTCAGCTTTCCGAACTAACTTGAGGCAGCGTTACTTACGCCGGTTCGAGATACCGTGGTCGGGTACGCTGCGGGGAGGCCGTGGGCTATTGACACCCGTTCGGTGCGTCCGTAAGCTTTCCCCCGGGCTGAGAACAGGACTGCGGTTCTCCGCCCATACATAGCGAGGGTCTTCCTGCCACACCTCTGAGCGGACTCTCGCGGCAAGTTGTGGCCCCTGATGGGGTCGTGTAGCTGGGGCATACGCGCACGAGCGGTGCGCTGTATATAGAACGAAGCCCACGGGCATATAGAGAGAGTTGTCCCTCGGAATGTTCGACGTCCTGGTGGATGGGACGAATCATGTCGGATGAGCATCGCGAGGCTCGACAGGAGGTCGATGGGCACGAGGCCCGCCGACCCACGATCCAGATTCCTCCAGCAAGGGGAGGGAACTATCGGCTCCACTTTCGTTCGTACCCAGGAGGCCTCAGGGGTTCTCCAAATCAGTCGTTTCTCACTTTCACTGGTCGACCCGTACGCTACTACGACGCGAAGGGCCGCGAGGGGGCTCTCGTCTCGTGGTCGCGTGGTGCGGTCGACGCTTCTCCTTAATGCCTTGGGGAGGGTGATCCATGCTGCGTGATTGGTTGAGAGGGGCTTTTCGGTCGGGCTTGGCAGCGGTCGTGCTGGCG
>JAUVTH010000299.1 GCA_030601615.1 Gemmatimonadota bacterium | reverse complement strand
TGCCTCCGTATTCCCTCGTATTGTGTTCGGTACAGCGTCCGCTCCAGCAGTGAACGACGAGGCGACGCCGGGAAAGTACATGCCGCTGCGCCATCGTGCTGCAGCTGTGCGAGAAACTCAGAATGCGCCGCCCCCGCCCCCCCCAAAGCCGCCTCCGGAGAAGCCGCCACCACCACCACCCGAGAAGCCGGATCCGCCAGAGCTTCGCGGGGCCGACGTCATGGCCTGGGCAGCGTGCTGCGTCATGCCGGACAGGTCTCCGACGAAGATCATCGGATGGAAGCCTCTGTACCCGGTGCCGCGGTACCAATCGGGCGGTTCCTTGTAGATGTCTGCGAACGCTGCGGCCCACTTCTTCTCGACGCCGAGGGCCATGGCGTAGGGAAGGTAGCGCTCGAACATTTCGGGTCCCGTGATCATTCGCTGGAACCGATCCGACTCCACGCGCTGCAGGAACTCCTCGAAGCCGAGAGCGGCTTCGAAGGCGCGGGTCCCGGCGACGGTGCGGGCCGGCATGAACAGGCCAAAGCCCATCACGCTGGCGGCGGTCAGAATCCCCGCGAGGATCGTCGTGGTCGGAGCCATGCCGAACCGCGCTCCGATCACCGACCCGCCGGCGCCCACCACGATCCCGATCACGATCGCGGCGCCCACCCAGAAGCCGAGCACCTTGTCGGGCCGGCTCCGGTAGTACTTGAGCTTCATGAGCTCGTCGAAGATCCGGTCCTTGATCTTCGGAAGGTCCTTGTAGAACTCGTTCTCGAGGTCGGACATATGGACCCGATCCCCGGCCACCCCGGAGCCGAACACGGCACGGAGCAGCTTGCGCTCGTGGCTCTTCAGCTTCTGCCAGTCCGTGGCGTCTCGCCGCAGCTCGAGGACGTAGTCACGCTCCGTGACAAGTCCGAGGAACTTCTCCTGCTCGTTCTCCTCGATCACCATGTACCCCCGGACGGCGAGATCGACGAGCATGGCGGTGACGTCCCGCAGGTCGGCACGGTTGTCCACCAGCACGCCGACCTCCGACGGAGTCAGGCCCTCGGGCGGCTCGTAGGCTGGCGCGATCGGTCTGCGGTCCGGGTCCTTGCCGTGGCGAAGCCAGATCCGGCGCATGATGAAGAAGGCCAGGATCGGGATCACGAGGGGCCAGTTGCTCCGCAAGAAGCGGCGGATGCTGTCCCACAGGGTTGGCCTGCGGATCAGGTGTTCACCGGCGACCGCGGCGCGCGGTTCGAGCCCCTCCGGCGTCTCGGCGATAGCGCTCGGCTCGGTGATGAACGAGTCCCAGGCAATGGCGATCGTGAGGCCCTCGTGAATGCCCAGTCCGCGCGTGGCGCGAACGTCCACCAGGTAATCCGCGATGTTCACGTCCACGGATTCCTCGGTCGATCCGTATCCACCCGTGAAGCCACGTGCACGGACGCCGCTCACGGCCGCTGGCAGACGGACCCTGACGCTGGCCCGCTCGATCGGCACGGGCCACTCGTCTCCCGTGACGTTCCAGTAGAGCTCGTCCCACGCCAGGTCGTCTTCCTCGAAGAATCGGAGGGCGTTGTCCACGCGGTACCGGATCACGACGGTCCGGACGGCGTCGGAAGCTCCGGGCACCCACACCTTGATCTTGCGGAAGTGGCGCTCGCGGCTGAGCTCGTAGCGCAGGGCCTGGCCCGCGCCGTCCTCGACGCTCAGGACATCGAGGCCCAGCGTGTAGTTCAGGCTGGCCCGGGTACGGTACTGGATCGGAATCGTGCGGAAGATGCCGTTGTAGGATCCCTCGAAGCGGACCTTGAGCGTCTCAGTGACCTCGACCTCTCCGCTACGTCGGACGTGGACCTCGGCGTGGAAGTCCTCGATGTGCCACGAGCGAGCCGCTGGACTGCCGCGTTCCCCGGACAGCGGATCCGCAGTCGCCTGTCCCGCCAGGAGCCCGAGGAGCGCTGCCCCGACCGCCGCGAGGCTTGCTGTGGAACGAGCAACGTGCTTCACGTCTGGATCTCCGGTCAGGACTCGCCTTCGCCGAAGCTCACCTTCGGGGCTTCCCGCTGCACTTCGTCGTCCAGCTCGAAGAACTCCTCCTTTTCGAACCGGAACGCATTGGCGACGAGCACGGACGGAAATTGCTCGACCTTCGTGTTGTAGTCGCGCACGACTGCGTTGTAGTAGCGCCGCGAGCTCTGAACCGCTCCCTCGATCTCTTCGAGAGTCCCCTGCAGGCTGGTGAAGCTCTCGACGGCCCGCAGCTGCGGGTAGGCCTCCGACAGGGCGAACAGGGACTTGAGCGCCCCGGTCAGCATGTTCTCGGCTTGCGCCTGCTCGGCAGGCCCTGTTGCCGACATAGCCCGGTTCCGGGCGTTGATCACGGCCTCGAGCGTGTCCTTTTCGTGACTCGCGTAGCCTTTGACCGTCTCGACCAGGTTCGGGATCAGGTCGTAGCGTCGCTTGAGCTGCACGTCGATATCGGCCCAGGCGCCGTGCGCATGAGTACGCAGTTTGACGAGTGAGTTGTAGATCGTGACGCCGCCGATGGCGACGATCGCCAGGAGTATCAGAAACCAGGTCAAGGAGCCCTCCGGGTCCGGGGGTCGACGAGACACAATTCGGCAGGGCCAGAATACGGGAACGCGTCGTGC
>JAUVTH010000172.1 GCA_030601615.1 Gemmatimonadota bacterium | reverse complement strand
CGGAACGAGGACGGTCGTGGAGGCGAGGACCGAATTGCGCTCCGGCCTCCGTAAGCTGCAGCACCGGGCCGGCCTGGTGAGGTTCGCCCACGTCGAGGCGACGGCGCTAGCGGCGCTGCTCGACGCAGATGCCTGTCTTGCGTGGGTGCAAGCGGAAGAGGAGGCGGCCTGATGTTCGGCCTGTCGTTGGGCGCCTGGCCCTTCCTGCTTCTCCTCCTTCTGCTCCCGATCGGGTGGAAGGCACTCGAGAAGAGGCGCGTGAGGCTGCCGCTGCCGGGAATCGGTGTCGCGACTCGCTCCCCGCGGGACGGAGCCACGGAAGCTCCCGGCCCGGTTCGCTTGCGCCGGTTCACGCTGTGGTCGGCGTGGGCACCTGTGTGGCGAACTGCGGCGCTCGTCCTCACCGTGCTCGCCCTCGCCAGCCCTGTCCGGCTCGTCGAGAAAATCGAGGAGCGGTCAGAGGGCGTCACCATCATGCTCGCGTTCGACATCTCGAGCTCCATGCTGGCCGAGGACTTCCGGCCCCAGAACCGCATCGCTGTGGCGAGACGCGAGGTGACCCGGTTCGTGCAGGGTCGGGCTGGAGATCGGATCGGGCTCGTGGCGTTCGCCGGCGAGGCCCTGACCGTAATACCCGGGACTCTCGACTACGGGATTCTCTACCAGGCGGTGGAGAACCTCGATGTGGGACAGCTGAGGGACGGGACCGCGATCGGGACGGCCCTCGCGACGGCAGTGAACCGACTGCGCTCCGTCGAAGAGGGATCCAGGGTCGTGGTCCTGCTGACCGACGGGGACAACAACCGCGGCGACATCGCTCCGGAGGACGCTGCGTCGGCTGCGGCAGCACTGGGAATCAGGGTCTACACGATCGGTGTCGGCCGTGACGGCGTGGCGCCGGTGCCCATCGGCCGCACCCGGTTCGGTTACCAGTACGCCGACATGGAGGTCACGGTGAACGACGAGCTGCTCGATCGAATGGCTCGTGCCACCGGGGGCCTCTACTTCCGGGCCACCGACCCCGAGGCGTTGACCCGTATCTATCGACGAATCGACGAGCTCGAAACCGCGCCGGTGGAGGAGGTCCGCATGGTCGAGCGGGCCGGGGTGCGATCCGAGCTTCTCATCCTCGCCCTCGTGGCCCTGGCCCTCGAGCTGGTGGGCTCGGCGACCCGCGCGCGAAGGGTGTTCGCCTGATGTCGCCCGGGATGCAGGTGTGGTTGGCGGCCACCGCGGCGGCTAGTACAGCCCTGTTGCTGCGCGGGGTGGGGTCATATCGAACACGGATCGACAGATCGGCACTGGGAGACGATCTGTTGCTGGACCGCCTGACGCATGCACCGTCCGCCGCGCAGCGAATCGCGCGGGCCGTGTTGCTCGCGGCCGGCTGCGGGGCTCTGGCCGCCGGCCTCACCGTGGGTGGGGTGTCGGAGGACATTCCCGAGGAGTTTGACCTGCAGACCGTACTCGTCCTCGATGCCTCGAATTCGATGTGGGCGCGGGATGTCGAGCCGAGCCGGCTGGAGCGCCAGCGGGAACTTGCTGCGGAACTGGCGCTTCGCCTGCCTGGCCGGCTGGGAATCGTGTACTTCGCGGGGCGCGGATATGTGCTGTCGCCCCTGACCGAGGACCGAGATGCCGTGCTCATGTTCGTACAGACGCTGGACCCGGCGCTCGTGGGTCAGGGCGGGACATCCCTTGCCGAGGGCCTGCGGCAGGGGCTCGACGTTCTCGCCGGGGGCGACGAAGCTGGGCGGAGGGTCCTCGTTGTGATGACGGACGGTGAGGCGACGACCGAGGCCGAGGAGGTGGAGGCCGAATTGGCGCGGGCAGTCCGCATGCACGTGCCGGTGTTCACCGTGGGACTGGGTACGCCGGACGGTGCCAGGATTCCCGTGCCGGTGCTTGCTGGAGACGAATCGCTGGAATCGGCGCCGGCCGCAAGGCGGCGGACCGTCCAGGAGGACGGCGAGCGCTGGCTTACCGACCCGAGGGGTGAGCCCGTGCTGAGCCGCCTCGATCAGTCCGCGCTGGAGGAGATGGCGCGGGCGACCGGCGCGATGTACGTCCCGGCGGATAGAGACGGCCTCGACGTCTTGATCGACCGGCTCGAGGCCGAGGGGAGGAGACCCGATCCCGGTTCAGGAAGGCGGGCCAGCATGCTGCTGCTCGCCGCCTTCGGCCTGCTGTTCGCCGAGGGTTACCTGGTGAGGAGGGGCTGATGCGACGCCAGGCGAGTAGATGCTGTGTCGCGGCCACTCTGGGAGGGCTCTGCTGGCTCGCCGTGTTCCTGTCGGTGGGTGGAGGCATGCGCGCAATGGGTCAGGAGGTCACGCAGGGACCGATTCCCCCGATGGCGCTCGACAGCGGACGCGTGATGACGGCTGAGGCCCTCGCCGGATTCCGGCAGAAGTCCGAGGACCCGGGCCAGCCCGTGGATTGGTTCAACCTCGGGGCCGGGTTGCTCCTGACGGGAGACTGGGAGGGTGCTGTCGAGCCTACGCAGCGGGCACTGGACACCGATGACGAGGACCTCGAGCGTTCGGCTACGTACAATCTGGCCCTTGCCCGTGCACTGGCCGGCCGCCCGTCCGAGCTTGGCGGGGAGTTGCTGTTCGAAGAACGCAGGCCGTTCCTCGAACAGGCGTGGGACGGTTTCCGTTGGGTGCTCCGGCAGGATCCGGGGGCAGAGGACGCGCGCTGGAACCTCGAGCTCGTGTCGCGCTGGCTCGAGCAGGAGGAGGATCCGCAGGAGGACGGGGGGGGTGGGGGCGGCGGAGGCTCGGCGGCCGCCGATCAGACGAACACGCCGTCGACCCGCGAGTTGTCCGCCGCCGAAGCGCTCGACCTTCTCGACGTGGCGGCGGAGCAGGAGAAGGACGTGCAGGGTCGGCGCCTGGAGCGGAACCGGTCACGAGACCCGGTGGTGGAAAGGAACTGGTAGTCGATATACGGCTCGCCGATCAGGTCGTCGTCCCGTCCTCCTGGTCCTGAATAAGGGGGACGAAGCGCGCGCCCTCCAGGTCCTCCGCTTCGAACGCTTCGCCTTGCTTCCGGTAACGCCGGACGACCTGCAGCCAGTCGTCTCCGATCGGCGCAACGAGGACCCCTTCCTCGACGAGCTGATCTCGCAGGGCGGGCGGCACGGCCGCCGCTGCAGCCGTTACGATGATCCGATCGAACGGGGCCTCCTCCGGCCAGCCCAAGCTGCCGTCACCAAGCCGGAGCCTGACCTCGGAAAACCCCGTGTCCCGCAGGACGTGCGCCGCACTCTCGTGGAGCTCGGGTACTCTCTCTACGGTGTACACGCGGCATCCGCAGGACGCGAGAACGGCAGCCTGGTACCCTGAGCCCGTTCCCACCTCGAGCACTCGCAGGGCAGGCCGCGTCCTCAGGGCTTCCGTCATCAGCGCCACGATGTAGGGCTGCGAAATCGTGGCTCCGAAACCGATGGGGAGGGCACAATCCGCGTACGCGGCGTCGGATTGCGACTCGGGGACGAACGCGTGCCGCGGCACGCGGCGCATGGCTTCCAGCACCCGCTCGTCGGAGATGCCCCGGCGTCGGATCTGCCGGTCCACCATGCGCTGCCGCTGCTCATCGTAGGCGCGCCCGGTAAGAAAACCCATCATCACGATAGAATAGTGGCGCGCCCCTCCCGTTGCCGCAAAGGTCAGCGGCCACCTAGCTTGCCCACCATGAACACGCCCGCATCCGAACGTGTCCGACTTACCCAGTACTCACACGGCGCCGGCTGAGCCTGCAAGCTGGGTCCGGAGGACCTGGAGAAGATTCTGGCCGTACTTCCGGCCACAGACGATGAGAACCTGCTCGTGGGGCTCGAGACGCCGGACGATGCGGCCGTGTATGAGCTTGGCGACGGCCGCGTGCTTGTGGCAAGCGTGGACTTCTTCACGCCGATCGTGGACGATCCAGACGACTTCGGGGCCATCGCGGCCGCCAACGCGCTCAGCGACTTGTACGCGATGGGTGCCACCCCGGCTTTCGCGCTCAGCGTCCTGGCGGTGCCTGCCGCAACGCTGCCGCTCGAGGTCGTGGCGGGCATTCTCCGGGGCGCAGCTGAGGTATGCGCCGAAGCGGGAATCGTCATCGCCGGCGGACACTCGATCGACGACAGCGAGCCGAAATTCGGTCTGGTGGTTCTGGGGTTCGCCGAGCGGGAGCGCCTGTACCTCAAGGCAGGTGCCCGGCCCGGAGAT
>JAUVTH010000261.1 GCA_030601615.1 Gemmatimonadota bacterium | reverse complement strand
TGTCGACGCCTTCGGGGTGGCTTGATGAGCAGCGAGAGAAGGGCGGCCCCGCAAGGAACCGCCCGTGTCTCTAACTGCGGACCGTGTTCAGTACTGCCACCGCTCCCTCACAGGTTCCGGCGCTGGTGTCGGAGGTATGTCGGCGACCCTTGCCTTGAGTCCCTTGCCGGCCCGGAACGAGGGACTGGTTCGCGCGGCAATCATGATGGGGGCGCCCGTCTGAGGGTTGCGACCCTGTCGGGCCTTTGAGTACCGGGTTGCGAAGGTGCCGAAGCCAGTGACCGTCAAGCGACGACGTGCATCAAGCTCCGTGGCGATGATCCCCTCGCCCGCCTTCGTGGAGAAGATGCAGTCGATGGCCAGCAACGCTGTCGCCTTGGAGATTCCGGCCTGAGCCGCCAGCTTCTCCGCGAACTCCTGCTTAGTCATGGGTCCACCTCCACGTGAGTGTCCAAATCGGCCGTGCCGCCGCACGCCCAGCAGCCTCTGATCACACAATTACGGCTTTCCACTCGCCCGTCAACTCTTTGCGACCACCAGCGCGCGTAGCGTGTGCGACGGAATCTGCGTATCGTGCGCGCCCTTGGCAGGACAACACCTCGACAACAGCGGAACATTAAACATGGCTCGCGATATCCCCGGTCCTTACGATCCAGACGAAATGCGACTCTTCCTGGACACGTTCCATTACGCGGAAGAGGCGTTCCTGATCGACGAGATCACGGAGCTGGACGTCCGAAGGCGGGAGGTCCGGGCGCGCATGGATACGAACCGCTTTCTCCCGTTCGCACAGTACCAACGCGTGCGGCCCGGGCATCCGGGGCACATTTCCGGATCCGAGATCATCATGGCCACGGCCAACCTGGGCTGTCTCCACGCCTGGTTCTTCCACGGATGTCGCTGGAGCGAGGGCTGGGTCGCCTTCGGTACCCGGATCCAGAAGGCAGAATTCAAAAACCTCGCCCTGGTCGGACCGCCCCTTGAGCTGCGCTCTCGCGAGGTGAGGTCCCGCGTCGGCCCGAACCGCACGACGATCAGGTTCGAATTCGAGTTCTCCCAGGAGGACAATCCCGTCTACATCGGAGACCAGACGGCGACGCTCCTCAAGCATCCCTCCCATCTGGGGTGAACCGAACTGCCTCCGGCAGTACCAGGGTCCGAATCGGAAAGGGGATGTTGATCCCTTCGTCCCGATAGCGGGCGTGCAGCTGTTTCACGTATTCGTGGCGAACTCGGAACTGGTGGAAGAACTCCTCTACCGGTATGTGGACCGTGAAGTCCACGCTCGAGTCGCCGAACGTGTGGAAGCGAAGGAAAGGTTCCAGACCCCTCACGTTCCCGCTGAACTGTCGGACGACGTCATGCGCTACCTCGATTGAGACGGCCTCCACCTTTTCCAGGTCGCTCTCATACCCGACGCCCACGTCGCACCGCAGCCACAGCACTTTCCTGGGCAGGTAGTAGTTGGTGACTATGGCGTCGGCGAGCTTGCTGTTCGGGACGACGATCTCATGATCATCCAGGAGGCCCTCGAGGGTCGTGTTCCTCCACTTGATGTCCAGCACGTAGCCTTCCTCGCCGCTGTCCAGCCGGATGTAGTCGCCGGGCGACACCTGCCCTGCCGCGAGTACCTGAAAACCGGCGAAAACGTTGGACAGGGTGGGTTGAAGGGCCAGGGCCACCGCCAGGCCGCCGATCCCAAGGCCGGTGACGAGGGGCGTGATCGGAATGTCGAGATTCTGCAGGATGATGACGACGCCGACGACGTAGACGAGCACCTTCGCCAGGTTGGTCAACAGTGAGCTCGAGGGAAGGGTGCTGCCGGGACGGCTCGTCGAGTACCGTACCAGCTCTCCCACGAGCCTCGCGGCCACCGCCGTACCAGCCACGATCAGCAGCACCGCCATGGTCCGGTTCAGCGTCTCGGCCAGAGCGTAGTCGGCGACGAGGAGGCCGACGTACGCGCCGGCTGCCGTGAACAGGAGGGTTGGAGCGTGCCCCAACGATCCCACCACGAAGTCGTCCCACTCCCACGCGGTCTCGCGCGCAGCGCGGCGCAGACGGCCCAGCAGAAGACGCTCCACCACGAGGCCGACGACGAAACCGGCTGCCGTAATGCCGATGGGCAGGAACCAGGCCGAGTACTTTGCGAAGAACTCCATTCGCGCGCTCCGGAAGCGGAAGACGGCTGCAAGACACGGTGCCATGGACAGGTGCGCAATCTCCGCCCCCGGCACACGGGCGCAAGCGGTTACACCTACCTCAGCGCTTCCAACTCCGCCCGTACCCTTGCCACTTGATCGGCCAGCACCGGTTCAGGAGCAGTACGTTCACGGCCACCTGGCGGTCGTGTTTCCGGTCCCGCGCCAGGTATACCACCGCCATGCCGCCACGGCCCAGCTCCCGCTGGAGTGTGTATCGGCCCGTCAGACCTTCGTTGAGGCGCGGTTGGAGATCGTCCATGCAGGCAAATATAGGCGGGGACGAGGAACCGAGAAGGCCCGCGATCGACGACGCCTCGGAAAAACAATATGAGGTACCACACAACCGTTGCGACTCCGGTCGTCTGGCGCCATGTGCAGGTGGGACGGTTGTGGCCGACCTGGAATCAGGACGAAGTCCGCCGGCGGTGCATTCTTACCTCACGGAATCGATCGCCAGGTCATTTCGAAGTAGTTGCCGCTTCCACCCGATATCACCATCTCCACTCCCCCGGTGCCGAGGTCGAAGGTCAGGATGTCTCCCTCCGAATTGAAGAGAATGCGGTCATCTGGCAGCCACACGGGATAGATCTGCGCATCATTTTTGGCAAGAAGCTCGGTCGGTTCGGAACCATCGGAGTCCATCACCCACAGGTCATAGCCGGTCGACTCGAACCGGTTCAGGCGACGGAACACGATCCTGGAGCCGTCCGGTGACCAGGCCGGTTCACGATCCGCGCGATTGGGGTTGTCGGTGATGTTCACCCGGTTGCCACCGGTCGCGTTCATAAGGAAGATATCGGTCTGATTCTGGGTTACGAGGTCATCGACGGCGATCCTGGAGCCGTCCGGTGACCAGGCCGGTGCGGTTCCATCTCCGATGAACGTTCTCCCGGCCGTCCCATCCGGTTCGAACACG
>JAUVTH010000195.1 GCA_030601615.1 Gemmatimonadota bacterium | reverse complement strand
ATCGCCTCGTCCTCGCCGCCCGCCTGGGCCAGCTCGAACGCGACGGTCATGCGCACACTCGCATCGCCGGGATTGAAGTTCAGGTATTCGCGATAGAGCTCGACGGCACGATCCATGTCGCCCATCTGCGCGTGGACGTATGCCAGTGCGTTAAGAGCGTCGACCTCCGCCGGATTAACCTCGACCACGAACTCGAGATCCTCGGCAGCAACTACCCAGTTCTCCTGGCCCATGTACACCCGCCCACGCAGGTAATGCCCGGACGTGCTCTCCGGATTCGTTTCAAGGGCCGTGTTGCAATTCCTGAGCGCGTCCTCGTATTGCTCGGCCGCGAGGTAGTCCTGGCAGAACAGGAGAGCGCGCCGGTAGTCTACCTGCTCGCCGAATGCAGACACGATCACGTCCGCCGCATATCTCACCTCTTGCTTGCCGTCACCGGTAACGCTGAACGGCGGCACGGCGACCTCGTCCCCGCTCTTGGAGTCGATGAAGCTGACGCTCAGCTCGTTGCCGGCCGCAGCAGAAACCACGGAACCGGTCATCACGACATCCGCGTCGAGGCGCCCGGCCAGCTGTCGCCACTGAATCAGGCCGAGATCCTCCTCCTTCAGCTTCAGCCGGCGCAGCTCGTCCTTGACCTGCTTCCACTCGATCGACACCAGCGTGGGAATCTCCTCGAGGCCGTCGCGAACTTCTTCGGACACCTTCTTGCCGAAGTCCTTCTTGATTCCGTCCTGGATCTGCAGCGGGGCGACGAGCACCCTGGCCCGACCGCCGGAACCGCCGTTGCCCTCCTGCGCCACGGCACTTCCCGCTGCCAAGACGAGCGAAGCAGCAGCCACGACGAGGCTGCGCCCGGTCCAGTTCCGAATCGTTGGCTTCATATTCCGGTCCTCACATGTTCTCTCGGGAACACGGGGAATTTTCTCCCCACGCACTCGTTACGACACTAGATTGCGGCCAATTGTTCCTCGCACGGAACACCGGCGCAGCACCCTGACAATGGGCGAAGCTGGATTCGAACCAGCGACCTCCTGCTTGTAAGGCAGGCGCTCTGGACCAACTGAGCTATTCGCCCTGGCCCGCCCGATCGCCCGTCTCGCCCCGGAATCCGAGCAGAAGCCCGGCGGGAATCAACACCACGTAGCCTGCTACCAGCAGCAGGGGGGCAAGCACGACGGATCCGCCGTCCAGGAGGATATACCCAAACAAAATGACCACGGCTCCGATCAACAGGAGAGCGACGTTTTTTCTCTCCAGCAGACCGACCGGCCGTGGACGATGCGCGCCGTTGCCGGCCTCGCCTCCGCGGTTCCCGTCCATCGCGAAAGGATATCCCATGACGGATATGACGTCAATCGATTAACAGCCTGTTGAACCAGGCGAATCATCAACGTCCCCCGACCGGTCGGAAGCCGAGGGGGACACGGATGACATCTCCGTCGCCTCCCATTCGGGAACATCGGTTACCGATGCCCGCGTCATCCACAGCTCATCGGCCCGCAGCTCTGCGAGCCGGACCCGGTCGTGTCGGGCCCGTCTCAAAGCCACGAACAGCACCAGACAGGTAACGGCAAGCCAGAAAGCGCCGGTCCGAGAAAGCAGGTACAACCACCCGTACCGGTCGACGAGAGACCGCTTCCAACGGGCCTCGAGTGCATCAACCGTGATTCCATACGTTCGCCACACGGCCTCTTCGAACGTGGACCCCTCGCTCAGGCGGCGGAACACTCCGGCCAGGCCCGGCTCCCCTCCGAGAGTCGCCAGCTCGTGCACCGCGGTGTAGGAGAGAAGGTATCCCAGGCGCGCTTCCGCGCTGTGCCGGCGAAATCGAAGATCGATCTCCTCCAGCGTGGCGGCGCCTCTGCGAAGAAACACCGACTGCAGGTGCCAGGCGTCCTCCCAACTCCACTCCCCCGAGGCGTACTGCGCGTACCCCTCGGTAAGCCACCGCGAGTAATTCCCATCCGTCGCCACCGCCAGCGCCACGTGCGCGAGCTCGTGCCTGAGCACGCTCCTTAGACCGCCCGGACCGGTGAGTCCGGGACCGGTCCGCAACGCGATGCGCGCATCCGACGGATTGGCCGTTCCGGCTGCCCACGACTCCGGGTGCCGAAGTCCTTCGGGCACGTCCTTGCTCAGATCCGCTGCCAGCCAGATCTCCAGCGAGTCCACGCCAATCTCCGGCAATGTTCCGATCCCTGGGAAGCTCCTCCAGACGGAGGGGTCCGCAGCCAGAGACACTCCGAGATTCCGCAGCCCGGGATCGCCCAGTATCTCCACGTGCCGGGGCGCCCCTGGAGCAATCTGCCCCGAACACGGAGCCGCAGCGAGCACGCCCAGCACTACCAGGACCAGACTCACGGCCCCCACCCGGACGCGCATCACTCGGGTTCTCCCGGCCCGTCGTCGCCCCGAGCCCACTCGACCGCCGCCTGCAGAGCAGCCGGCAACGGAGAAGTGAATCTCATTTCCTCTCCGGTGGACGGATGATGGAAGGACAGGCGCGCAGCGTGCAGGAACAGTCTTCCTGCTCTCCTGTTGAGTTCTGCCGCCCAGCGCCCCCCGGCCCCGAGCAGGCCACGCTCCCACCGGTCCCCATACAGCGGGTCTCCCACGACCGGATGGCCGAGCGCCCTCAGGTGGACGCGAATCTGGTGAGTCCGACCGGTCTGCAGCCGGACGGCGAGGAGGTCGGCGGACCGCCAGTACTCGAGTCGACGTACGTGAGTCACCGAGGGCCGCCCGCCCTCGACAACCGTCATACGCTGGCGATTCTTCGGGTCCCGCGCGATCGGTCGATCGACCGTGAACTCGTCGGACCCGACGTGTCCCCAGACGGCAGCCACGTAACCGCGCTGAACCTCCCGGCTGGAAATCGCGCGAGCGAGCATGCGATGCGCCTCGTCCCGTCTGGCCACCACCATCAAACCGCTGGTGTCCTTGTCGAGCCTGTGCACGACTCCGGGGCGATCGGGCTCGCCGATCGTCGACAGTGAACCCAGACGGTGCAGCAAGCCGTTCACCAGCGTGCCACTCCGGTGGCCGACCGCCGGGTGAACGACCATTCCGGCGGACTTGTTCACGACGACGAGATCATCGTCTTCGTAGACGATCTCGATGGATAAGGGCTCAGGAATGACTTCGGTGGGAGGGGATGGCGGGACTCGTACCTCTACGCGGTCGCCCAGACGTATGCGCCGGCTCTTCCTGACCGGCGAATCGTTCACTCGCACGTGGTCAGTGTCGATCAGCTCGGCTACACGGTTGCGGCTCAGACGCAAACGATCGGCCAGATAGGCATCCAGCCGATCGTCTAGATCTTCCTCGATGCGGAAGCGATGAACCTCAACCGGTTCCTGGCTCCGGTTCCTCACCGCCCTTTTCCTCGAAATAGAATGAAATCAACAGAAGGGTAGCTCCGATGCTCACGGCCATGTCGGCCACGTTGAAGATCGGCCAGCGATGTGCCCCGATACCCACGTCGAGAAAATCCACCACGCCTGCCTCGAAGCGTATACGATCGATGATGTTGCCGGTAGCACCTCCACTCACCAGGGCGACTGCGAGCAGGCGCAGACCATCGCGCGACGGGGTCGTCCGATAGATCATGCCGAGAACGACCAGCGCCACCAACGACAGGACGAGGAAGAACGTCCGTGAATGGGCACCGATGCTGATGCCGAAGGCCGCACCTGGATTGTGGGTATAGGTAAGCCGGAAGAATTCGCCGAGCACCGGGACCGGGTAACCGAAGGTGAGACTGTTCATCGCCCACATCTTCGTGAGGACGTCCAGCACGACCACGGACCCCACGACGGCGATCAGAAGCGTCCTCTTGTTCAGCGCGGCCACGGCTCCAGGTTCGACCAGAGTACCGGTCTCAGCGGGCGGCACCCGTTTCTTCC
>JAUVTH010000301.1 GCA_030601615.1 Gemmatimonadota bacterium | reverse complement strand
ATGTAGGTGTCCAGTGCATCCAGCGCCTCGTCAATCGACTTCGTCGCCTCGCTGCCCGGCTTCCCGTCATCCAACGCCTGCAACGCCGACCCCCGGATCACCGGCACGTCATCTCCAGGAAAATCGTACTCCGACAACAGCTCCCGTACCTCCAGCTCCACCAGGTCCAACAACTCCTCGTCGTCCACCATGTCCACCTTGTTCAGGTAGATCACGATGTACGGCACGTTTACCTGTCGGGCGAGACGAATGTGCTCCCTCGTCTGCTGCATCGGCCCGTCCGCCGCCGACACCACGACGATCGCTCCGTCCATCTGCGCCGCACCCGTGATCATGTTCTTCACGTAGTCGGCGTGCCCCGGACAGTCCACGTGCGCGTAATGACGCTTCTCCGTCTGGTACTCCACGTGCGCCGTCGCAATCGTGATCCCACGCTCCCGCTCCTCCGGCGCCTTATCAATCGCATCAAACGGCACAAAGTCCGCCAGACCCCGCTCCGCCTGTACCTCCGTGATCGCCGCCGTCAGCGTCGTCTTCCCGTGGTCCACGTGACCGATCGTCCCCACGTTTACGTGTGGCTTCGTCCGCTGAAACTTCTCCTTCGCCATCCTCGCCGGTCTCCTGTTATGCGCGGCTCACAGCCGTGCCGTTAGATCTGCCGTGAAGCTCCTGAGACTTCGTTCGGGTGCCCAAAGCGTCACCGATGGTGGGGGGAGGATTCGAACCTCCGTAGGCATTCGCCGGCAGATTTACAGTCTGCTCCGTTTGGCCGCTTCGGTACCCCACCCAATCATACGGCCCCTGCCGGATACCCGACTCAAGGGCCGCTGAGAATGACTTCATGTCTCCGGTCAGGCCTGCCTGGGGCGACCCGGCGAACGCATCACCGAGCTGACGGTGGGACTCGAACCCACAACCTCCGGATTACAAATCCGGTGCTCTTCCGGTTGAGCTACGTCAGCATAATCAGACCGTCAACATATGGGCTGTCCAGAAATCCGTCAACTGTCGTGAATATGCTTGCCGTAGACGTCTTCAGTCGGCCTGCGACAGGAGCTTCCAGCGGGTCCCGGACGGACCGTCTTCCAATGCCACTCCCCTGGCAAGAAGCTCGTCCCGGACCTCGTCCGCGAGTGCGAAATCACGCGAGGACCGCGCTGCCGCGCGGGCCTCGATCCGCTCCTCGATCCACTCCTCGATTCCCGCAGCGCCTTCGGACTCCTCCCGGTCGCGCAGGGCGAGAACTCCGAACACGGCGTCGAAGTCGCCCAGCGCACTGCCGAGGGCGTCCAGTCCGGCGGCAGAGAAGCTACCGGCTCCGTCAAGGGCCATGTTGGCTTCGCGGACCAGCGTAAACGTGGCTCCCAGCCCATCGCTAACGTTCAGGTCGTCATCCAGGGCCGCGGTGAAGGCGCTCCGCCAACGCTCCGCCAGCTCCGCCAGGTGCGAACCTCCGTCCGACGGTCCATCCGCGACGGGCGTGTGGGCCAGCCTCCGCCGAAACTCGTGCAGGCGACCGACCGCACGATCGGCGTCCTTGAGTCCCTCGATGGTGAAGTTCAACTGCGTCCGGTAGTGGGCGCTGAGCAGCAGATACCGGATTGCAGATGGTCGGTGTCCCAGCTCCACGAGCGACTCGACGGTGTAGTAGTTGCCCAGGGACTTGGACATCTTCTCACCCTCGGACAGGAGGTGCTCCGCGTGAAGCCACCAGCGCGCGAACTGTCTTCCAGTGGCCGCTTCCGACTGCGCGATCTCGTTCACGTGGTGGGGAAAGATGTTGTCCACCCCACCCGTGTGGATGTCGAGCGTCTCGCCAAGATACTCCATGGCCATGGCTGAGCACTCGAGGTGCCAGCCCGGTCGTCCCGCTCCCCAGGGCGAGTCCCACACGGCAACGTCTCCCTCGTGGTCGCGTCCCCCACCCTTCCACAGCACAAAGTCGCGCGGGTTTTCCTTCGAGTAGTTCTCATCCCCCTCGACGCGTTCGCCCGGGCGAAGGGAATCGGGATCGATGTTAGCCAGGTGACCGTAGCCCGGGAACCGATCGATCGCAAAGTAGACGGAGCCGTCCTTGGCGTACGTGTAGCCGGCCTCCTCCAGGCGCCTCACCAGCTCGATCATCTGCGGCACGTGCCTGGTCGCGCGCGGATTCTGCTCGACCGGCTCGAGCCCGAGGGTCTCCCAGTCCTCGAAGAAGGACCGCGTTACCGGGGCCGTGACCTCCTCGAGACTGACACCCCGATCGATCGCCGCCTGGATGGTCCGGTCATCCACGTCCGTGATGTTCATCACCTGCGTGATCCGGTAGCCCTTCCACTTGAGATAGCGGCGCAGCAGGTCCTCCCAGATGAACGCGCGGAAGTTGCCTATGTGAGCGCGGTCGTACACGGTGGGTCCGCAGGTGTACATGCGGACGTGTCCCGCTTCTGCGGGCTCGAACGTTTCGGTTCGACGCGTCAGGGTGTCGTGAAGACGAAGAGCCATCTGGAGCCTGTCAGGTCGCTCAGAAATCCTGTACGGACGGGATCGGACCGGTCTCTGCCGAGATACGGTCCGCGTCCTCCATTACTCCGGC
>JAUVTH010000074.1 GCA_030601615.1 Gemmatimonadota bacterium | reverse complement strand
GGCCAGGAGCGTGATTCCCGGCGGCAGGGCTTCCGAATCAGCGAGGTCCCCGAGAACGACACAGCCGCCGAAGTCTGCTGGACAAACGCGATTGTCACCGACCGAGGCCAGGCCAGGGAGATCGGTCTCGGAGACGAAGAGCAGGAGCGTGCCGCCCCTTCCCGCGGCTCGAATCAGGTGCTGAAAGGCGGGCACCGTCACCAGATCGGATACACGGCTGGGCGGGTGGCCGGCCGGAATGAAGATGAAAGAACGGCCTGGAGGTGTGATCGCGACCTCCCGCACCGATCGCCGGCCGGCGATGATGTCACTGAGTCCCGGCTCCGCTTCAGTGCGAAGCGCGCCGTCCGGCCCGGAAGATCCGGCGAGTGTGTTGACGAGAAGGGTCCGGTGTCGCCCGCCAGCGATCATGTCCGCAAGCTCGACGGCCGCCAGTCCCCCCCACTCCCCGTTCTCGGAACCGCTGACCAGGAGAAGCGTTCGGACCGACTCGGGCAACCAACCGGGTTCGCCCGGACCAGCACCGCTGTCAATTGGTTGACTCACGCGATCAGATCGGCTCCTCTTCTGGTCGTCCGCTGGCGCCGATCTCGGTCACCCAGGCCTCCAGACGACGTTCACGAAGCAACTGCCGAGATGCTGCCTCCGCTTCGGACCGCGAACGAAACGGTCCCACGAGCCCCCGGTACCAGGTCCGGCCCGCCTCGTCGCGAAACCTGTGCACCTGGGTCAAGAAGCCCGCATCCTCGAGCGATGCGGTGAGCGACCGAATGCCTTCGGACTGCCTCGCCGAGCCGACGATGGCGTAGAATCCCGGCGGAGGACCGGGGGCATCCCGTTCGGCGGCTGGCTCGTCCCTGCGCCCTGGAGCTGCGGTCGGGCGCTCCACCAACACGGTGGAGTCCACCCCCGCGCCAGGCCTCACCACCTCCTCCGTGTCCGGTCGTACGAGCTCACCCGAAACACGGTCTGTGGCGATGATCGGAGATGTCGGATTCCAGCGGATGGGAAGCCACCACCTGCCCGGCCCGGCTCCTTCGATCGGAGATGCCGTACCGGATACCGGATCCGTCACCCCTATGCCCTCCTCGGAGCCGGTAAGCACCGTGCCGTCCGGAAGCCCCACGGGCAGGTCTGCCCGCCAGACAGACGCGACAGGAACTATGGCTCCCCCACCCGCGGGAACGCGGCCGACCTCATTCCCGTACGCCACGAAGATCGCGTCACCGAACAGGCTCGGACGTATATCTGTCGCGGGACGCGGCAGGTCCGCCAGCACACGCGTCGAGAGAGCAAAACGGTTCACGGCTTCCAGGCGCGGGGGGTCGTCCAAGGCAACATAGATCTCGTGCGTGGACGGAGACGCGGCCAGGCCTAACACGCGCCCGCCCATACTGACCTCTCCCGCCTGTTCGATCGGCGCGGCGGTCAGCACGATGAGGCCGCGACCGTCAGAAGAAGTGAGAACGGCCCGGCGGCCCCACGCCGTCACTACGCCGGGGGCGTTCACCGGCGCACTCCCCGTCTCCGCGGGACTGTCCTCCTCGCGGCGGAGTAGCCAGACGGTGCGCCGCTCGCCGGATCCAGCGAGCACGACCAGGACGCCATCCTCCACGGGAGCGGCCCAGAGCACCGCTTCCGCGACGCCGTAGCTCCACACACCCTCCCGCGAAACCTCGAGCAGGGATCCATCTGGCGAGTAGTACAGCCCGACCGAACCACCATCGAGCCACACGGCCTCGGGGGAAACCTCGCCCACCCGCACGAGAGCATCCGACGCGGGGTCGTAGGTGTGTACGATACCCTCCGCCGTGCGCAGTACCAGCCACCCGTCAGACAGCGCATGGACTTCCTCGGATGCCGGCAGCTCGGTCACTCCGGTCCACACCACCCGTCGGAGGTCCGACAGGTCCCGCGTCTCGGCGAGGCCACCGTCACGCGGCACGGAGATGAGGCTCCACTGGTCCGCGGATGTTCCGACGACCAGACTCGCGCCATGTAGGGTCGGCTCCGGCCGGACGGCTCCGGGCTCTGGGGCCGCCTCGCAGGCAGCAAGGATCGCCAGGATCGCCGGGGCGAGCCTCCGGGGCAGACCCGAACGAGCCACCCGTGGACTGGGTTTCAAGATGCCTCTTCCCTTAGCAGGTTGCTGAACAACTCTGGGTAGCCGCGTTACAAGCGCCGTGGGGGCAGATGCAAGGCAGCGCGACGAATGCGATGCCGTGTGCATCGAGGAGGAGCGCTAACGCCGCAGATGCCCCCACGCCGCCGTAACCCGCAGGGCGCATGGAGGTTGCCGGTCGATACTGCGTCACTCGTCGTCGAAGATGCTCCCGCATCGCCTTCCTCCTCGTTCCTTGTCTCGCCTCGGCAAGACCCATGCGCGCGGCCACCCAGGGTTGTTCAGCGACCTGTGCCTGGTTTCGCGCCTCTTCTACGTCTGAGGGCCAACATAGAGTTGCGGTGAAACGGGAGGCAAGAAACGAGGATCGCCCGAACCGCGGTCAAAACATCTCCCCGAACGCGACCTATTCGACAGCCAGGATGGGCGCGTCTCCCCAGAGCCTCTCCAGCTCATAGTAGTCTCGCACGTGTGGCAGGAACACGTGGATGACGAGAGTGATGTAGTCAAGCAGAATCCACGTCGCGTTCGCCTTCCCTTCCACGCCCGCGGGCCTCAGGCCGGCCTCCCGCATGCGCTCCATGATGTTGTCCGCGATCGCTCGCGTGTGCGTGTCCGAGTCTCCGGTCGCGATCAGGAACCAATCCGTCGCGTCGGACAGTCCGCGAAGATCGAGCAGGACCGGCTCCCGGGCGTTGCGCTCCAACGCCGCCTCGATCGCAACGCTCACCTCGACCGGACTGCTTCTCTTCCCGTCATCGAGCTTTCCCTGTGCGTCTGGCACGTTCTCCTCTCCGCTGAATGCTAGAATGTCGTGTTCCACAGGGCCCGTGGGACACTTCCATGCGGTTGGATCCGACTCACTCTTCCACCTGGTAGGCCACCGTCCAGGCTCCCGGCCCCGTGTGAACCGCGAGCGACGCGGTCGTCGGTCCGCTCAGGATTTCGACGGGATCGAAACGCTCCTCGAGCCTTCTCACGAGAGAGGCTGCGACATCGGGGACGGCGAAGTGGGCTACGCCAAGCCGGTAGCGCTTCGCGCCGGCCAGTCGCTCCTCGAGCAGTCCCAACACCTGTTGGATGAGATCCTCGGTGCCGCGCGCCGTCCCGACCTTGATGACCCGGCCTTCCCCGTCCAGTGACAGGATCGGTTTGAGGTCCAGCAGACCACCCAGCCATGCCTTCGTCCGTCCCACGCGTCCGGACCGCAACAGATACTCGAAAGTATTGACCGTGAGGAAGATGTTCGAGCGATCACGGACGTCACGCACTTCCGCAACGACCTGTTCAAGGCTGTGACCGTCGTCGAGGAGCTCGACGGCCCGCGCCACGAGCAGACCGACCCCGAGCGAGCCGGAATGAGAATCGATCGCGTGCGCCGGCACACCGTCAAACTCCCGCATCGCCGCCGCAGCCGAGCCGTACGTGCCGGACAGACCTCCGCTGACGAAGATTCCGAGGAGCTGGTCGGCACCACGGTCCAGCGCCCGGCGATACCGGTCGTAGAAAACGGACGGGGCGGGTTGGGACGTCTTGGGGGTCGGCGCCCCCGGGGTCGTGAGGATCTCCTTCAGCCCTTCGCTGTCCAGGTCGATGCCGTCCCTGTAGGTGCGGTCCCCCACGATCACCTGCAGCGGGACGATGGTCACCCCGTGCCTTTCGGCCCAGTCGTGCGGCAGATCGGCCGCCGAATCCGTGACGACTGCCACGTGCCGTCCTGCACCGACCAACCGGGTGTCCTCGACCACCTCCGAGATGACCTCGCCGTAACCCTCAAGCAGCTCTCGCACGGTCTCGGGCGAATCGGCGTGAATGTGGACCTTGGCGACGTCTCCTGCCCTCAAAACGATCGTGGACGTTCCCATTCCCTGCAGGGCCCGCCGGATATTCGCCGTTTCGGGCACGGAGGGCCCGCGCACCGCGATCTGCGTGCAGTAGCGACCTTCGTCCGACCCGATCCCGGCCTCGCGCGCGATATACAGCGAGGGACGATCTCTACCGTGCGTGCGCGCCAGAGGCGCCTCCGCGACCACATCGCCCGGAGCGTGCCCCTCTATGTAGTGAACGACGCCCGCGAAGAATGACACGAATCCCATGGCACCCGCGTCTACGACGCCGGCCTCCCGTAGAGCAGGCAGCATCTCGCGGGTTCGTTGCAGGGAACGCTCAGCGGCCGCCTGGAGGTCCCGGAGCCACAGGTATACGTCCTGGCGGGAGTGCGCCCGTTGCCTCGCCTCCGCGGCCAGGTCTCGCGCCACAGTGATGATGGTGCCTTCGCGGGGATTCTCGAGAACTTCGTGCAACGAAGAGGCCGCTGACGAGAGCGCCTCGGCGATGTCTCCCGGACCAACTCGAAGGCGACGGCCCAGACTCTCCGAGAACCCCAGGAGGTATCGCGAAAACAGCATGCCCGAGTTGCCGCGCGCCGCGAGGATCCCTGCCTCCGCCGCCACACCGGCGACTTCGGAGACGGAGCCGCTGCGCACGTTTCTCAGGGCGTCGGAGATGGACCGCAGGGTGAGCGTCAGGTTGGTGCCCGTGTCGCCGTCAGGAACCGGAAAAACATTGATCCGGTCGAGTTCCGCACGCTGCCGGCCTACGTAGGCCGCACCGGCGAGGATTGCCCGGCGTAAGCGGTGTCCGTCGAGATATGCAATCCGAACCCTGGGACGGCCGGCACCCGGCTCACGCCGTGCTCCGACCGGGCGGCCCGATTCGCGTGCCCCGTGGACCTCTGAGTGGTCGCCCAAACTCCGGACTCCTCCTGTCTCCACGACGAATCCAGATCAGATCCCGCTGCAGACCAGCGGTCCGGTCAGCTTTCGGACTCGCCCTCCGCCACTACCCATACGGTCACTTCGGGCCTCACCTCCGAGTGGAGGCGGACGGTGACCTTGTAAACGCCGAGCTGCTTGATGGGCTCCTCGAGCCGGATCAGGTGTCGATCCACCTCGACGCCCTTCTCGGCCAGCGCCTCCGAGATGTCCGAAGCCGTCACCGAGCCGAAGAGCTTTCCCTCCTCGCCCGCGCGAACGGAGAAGCTAACGGATTGCCCTTGAACGCGCTCCGAAGCCGCCTTGGCCCGGTCGAGTTCACGAGTAGATTTCGCAAAAATGTGACGCCGCTCCTCTTCAAACCGCTTCTGGTTGGCATCTGTCGCCTCGTATGCCATCCCCTGCGGAATCAAGTAGTTGCGCGCGTAGCCCGGCTTCACGTCGACGACCTCACCGATGTCGCCGAGCTCGTCCACCGCCTGCCTCAGAATCACTTCAACCATGTCCAGCCCCTCTTCATATGCGTAGCGAACCCGTGGATGTCGGCCTCACGGCCCTCCATCGACGGCACTGTCAAATATCGTTATCCGCCTTCGCGCGCGACAGGCGGGCTCTCAGATCAAGCCACGTGTCGCTCACACCCAGTACCAGAGCTGTCCCGAGCACGAACGGGTACAGGAACAACGCCGCCAGCGTGAGTAACGCGGCGGTCCAGACCGACGTCGCAGCCGCCGCTCCAATCCACATCAGGATCGCCGTCCCACGAAGCAGGTACAGACCTCCCATGAACAGCGTCGCGTTCTCGCCGAGGCGGAAGGCGAAGCCGCCGAGCGGCAGCACGAGAAGCATGAGCCCCCCGATCAGCAGCCAGATCAGTTGGTCGCTGAACCGGAAATCTCTTACCGGTCCGGGGCTGCGGACGCTGCCCGACAACCGCTCCAGCCCGAACCAGGACAGCCCGAGCCCGGCCAGGGTGGCAAGAGACAGCATCGCGGGATAGACGTCCTGCTGGAGGTCCACCCACTTCTGGACGGCCGCGTCCAGCTGCCGGCTGAGGTCCGGGTCGGTGTTGCCTCTGAACTGCTGGAGAATATCACCGGCGGCCAGGGCCGCCTGCCGGATCTCGGCTGCCATCCACCAATCCACTGCCTGGAGGACGCCCGGGCGTATCGCGCCGATCGCCAGCACGGCCATCAGTGCCAGGCCTACTGCTCCCAGCGTACGCCCCACGAGTCCTGTGTGGCCACGCGCGGCCGTCACCGCTACGAACGTTCCACCGGCGATCAGACTCCACGCCCGCGGAACGTACCACTCCATCCCGCCGGGCCGGCTGCCCGCGAAACCCAGGCCGAGGATGACCGCGGCGATGGCCACGGACATCCAGTCCTCGGTCCGGAACGCCAGGAGCAGAAGCGCGAGCGGGACGAGCACCAGCCACACCGGGCTGATGGGCGATAGCAGGACCGCCGCCGCTACGAGCAAGGCTGCCCGCGTCAATGTCCAACCACGCTCGGCCATCACTCCAGATACTCCTTGCCGACCCTTTCGGCCGGCAGTCAGGAATAGTAGCCCTGGATGTACGGCAGAAGCGCCAGGAAGCGCGCCCGTTTGATCGCCGTTCCAAGCTGTCGCTGGTGAGGCGCGCATGTTCCGGTGGCCCGTCGTGGGAGTATCTTCCCCCGATCGGTGATCAACCGGCCCAGCGTGTCAGCATCCTTATAGTCAATCCGCTCGACCTTGCGCTCGCAGAATTTGCAGACTTTCCTGAAGGCCATGGCTCAGTCCTCCCTGTCGTCGGAATCGGCGTCGACGTCCTTGCCGTCATCGTCATCTCCATCGTCGGAAATGGCGCCGACGTCATTCTTGTCGTCATCATCCGCGTTTTCCTTCGTACCTGCATCATCACTGTCGTCGTCATCCCCATCGTCGGAAACGACGCCGACGACCTTCTCGTCGTCGTCATCCCTGTGCTTCTTCGCACGTGCATCACCATCGTCTGAGTCTGCCACGTACATCGAAGGCGAGGGCAGCTCGCCTTCCGAGAGAACGACCAGGTGCCGCAGCAGATCTTCGTCCAGCTTGAGAAC
>JAUVTH010000214.1 GCA_030601615.1 Gemmatimonadota bacterium | reverse complement strand
GCAAGAACATCGGCGCCGAGCTGCAGATCGACCAGGCGGAAGCGGACAAGCAGATCGCCCAGGCGAAGGCGGAGGAGCGTCGCGCCCTGGCGGTGGCTCACGAGCAGGAGAACCGGGCGCGTGTCGAGGAGATGCGGGCGGAAGTGGTCAAGGCCGAGGCCGAGGTGCCTCTCGCGATAGCCGAGGCGTTCCGTTCGGGCCACCTGGGCGTGATGGACTACATGAGGTGTCGGAACGTAGAGTCGGATACCGACATGCGGGCTTCCATCGCGGGAACGCGAGAGGGAGAGGAGCCGGGGATCTGAGATGGAACAGGTCTTCATCATCATCGCGGTCCTGGTTTTCTGGATCTTCAAGGGAGTGGCCCGCGCCCAGCGCCGGGTCCCCGGACAGGACCCCTACGAGAGCGAGCCGCTGAGCCCCGCCGGGCGCCCGGATGTCGTCGGAGCCACGCGTCGCGCGACGCCGGAGGCGCAGGAGCGCGCGATCGAGGCTCTCCGGCGCTGGGAGGAAAAGCAGGACCTTTCCACGGGCCAGGAAGTGTCCCGAAGCGACGAGAGTGTGCCGGCAGCACGAGAGGCCGGGGCCCGAAGCCCCGAGACGAGGGATGATCGCCCGTCTCGGTCCATGGCACCGGAGCCGGCCAGGCCGGAGCCCGTTGAGCGGGACCGTTCCACGACCTCCCCGGACGCCTATAGTCTGAGCGGATCGTCAGCCCTGGGAGCCCTGAGCAGAATCGAGGCGCTTCCGCTCGCCGCTCGCGCGATCGTCTACTCCGAGATCTTCGGGCGCCCACGGTACCTTTCCTGACCGGTGAGGTCGCCGGATCGCCCCTTTCGGGCTCTGGCGGCCTCCACCTCGATGTGAAATATTGTCTCATTACCGAGCCCGGGTCCGGGAGAGCGCCAATCGGGTATCCCGCCGAAGCTGACGCCGCGAAAAGCGGATCGTGCCTGAAACCCAAGCCGAAGAGCGAGATTGGGTAGCAAGGGAAGCGCGAAGTCCAGTGACATCGGGTCTCGCCTCGCCGGCCTGTGCGAGACGGGGAGTGCGATCCTCGAGACGCAGGATCTGCAGGACATTCTCTCCATCGTTACCGAGCGTACCCGGCACTTGTTCGACGGTACCGGTTCGGCGGTCGCGTTCTACGACGCCGATGCCCTGGAGCTGACAGTCGCGGGAGCGAGTGGCTCTCTCGAGGGCGTCCGCGGAGCGCGATACCCCGTGGAGGGCACGCTCAGCTACGCCGCGATCCGCGAGAACAAGGCGGTCATCGACAACGACGTGCCCGACGAGCCGTTCTACGAGGCGCTCGTGCTGAATCCCTCTGAGGAGCGGCGGGTGCTGGTCGTCCCCCTCCGGCAGCGAGCCGGTGTGATCGGCACCCTGGTCGTGGTCGGCCGGCCGGATCCCGCGGGGTTCGTCCAGGAGGATGCCGATCTGCTGTACGCCTTCGGTAATCTGGCCGGTCTCGCCATCCAGAACGCCCGTCTGCTGGAGTCGCAGACCGAGCGCGCCGAGCTGTCCGACACACTGCGGGCCGAGAGTGAAGACCATGTCACAGTGCTTCATGACCTGCACGATGCGGAAGTAGCCGTTGCTTCGGATCTCGAGCTGGACGCCGTGCTGCAGACGGTGACGGACCGTGCTCGAGACCTGACGAGCGCCGCGTACGGGGCACTGGGTGTCCTCTCTCAGGACGGAAACGCGCTCGAGCGGTTCATCACGAGCGGACTCGACAAGAAGCAGCGCGAAGGAATGGGAGGTCCGCCGAAGGGCCTCGGTCTCCTGGGAGCCGTCACCCACGCCACAGAGCCGATTCGCGTGCACGACCTGGCTTCCGATCCGCGGTCGGCGGGACTGCCGGGGACACATCCCGGGATGACCTCGTTTCTGGGTGTTCCGATCCGTGTCGGCGACCGGGCGTTCGGCAATCTGTATCTGACGAACAAGGAGGGCGGGGAGGCGTTCAGCGAGCGTGACGAGATGATCGTCAGCATGCTCGCGACCCAGGCCGCCGTGTCGATTGAGAACGCGCGCCAATTCCAGACTCTGAAGCGGCTGCTCGACGAGATCAGGGCCACGCAGCAGCAGCGGGATCGCTTCTACGCCTTCGTGAATCACGATCTGCGGAACGCGTGCAGCGGTGTGCTCATGTGGTCGGAGAGGCTGCTCGGGGAGGTAACAGGCGAGGCCCGGGACATTCCCGAAAAGATCCGGCGGGGAAGTGAGCACGCCATGCGGCTCGTGCAGGACGTCCTCGATCTCGAGAGCCTGTCACTGGGACGGCTCGAGACCTGGCCCCGGATGATCGTCGTCAACGAACTTCTGCAGGCGGCGATGGACGGAATCCACCCCGAAGCGGAGCAGAAGGGCATGCGACTCCGACTGAAGCGAAACCGGAGCAACCTCCGTATGGTGGCCGATCCGGACCGGGTGCTCCAGATCGTGACCAACCTGCTCAGCAACGCGATCAAGTACGCGCCCGCGGGCACGGACGTGCATATCGCGGCGGAGCTCCGGCGTGACGGGCCGGAGGGCGTCGATGAAGCGGAACGCTGGCTGGCGGTCGGCGTTACAGACCACGGTCCCGGCGTTCCGAAGAAGGACCAGGAGCGGATATTCGGCGAGTACCAGAAGGGCGGATCCGGTAGAAACGCACGTAGGGGGATGGGCATCGGCCTCACCCTGTCGCGGCGGCTGGCTGTGTACATGGGAGGCGCGCTCACACTCGAGTCCGAACCCGGAAAGGGTGCCACGTTCACTCTGTGGATGCCGCACGGGCGCGAGCCGGAGCAGCGGAGCGGCTGGATCGGATAGGCGCCGTCCTCACACCCATGTCTGGAATGAAGCTGGAATGAAGAAGGGGGCGCCCGGCGGCGCCCCCTTTCTGCGTCAGGGAACTGCGATGTCCCGGTCAGGGGCGAAGCGCCATATGATGCGGCTCCGGGAGGATCCCCTGCTCCCGGTACCTCTTCAGCTTGCGATACAGGGTACGGCGGCTGATCCCGAGCGCTTCCGCTGCCGAGCTCTGGTGCCACTGGGTCTGCTCGAGCATGTCGAGAATGTACTCCCTCTCGAGTCGCTCGAGATCCCACTTCTCCTCTCGTGATCGCGACAAGAGATTCCGCTCGGGGTCGGGACGTTGCCCCGGGGGCTCGAACGGAATTGCGCGGGCCCCGGCATGCATGATCACGGCGCGCTCGATGAAATTCTCCAGCTCCCGGACATTACCTGGCCAGTCGTAGGACATGAGCCGGGTCATCGTCTTCGGCGGGATCTCAGGGGCTTCGAGGTCGTTCTCATCCGCGAACCGCTGCCGGAAATGCAGGGCGAGCACTGGGATGTCGTCGCGGCGCTCGCGAAGCGAAGGCACGCGCACCGGGAAGACGTTCAGCCGATAATACAGGTCCTCTCGGAACTCGCCCTTCGTGACCAGTTCAGCGAGGTCCCGGTTCGTGGCCGCGATCAGGCGGAAGTCGACCGTGATCGGCTCCCGCGCGCCGACCCGGGTGACCTTACGATCCTGCAGCACCCGGAGTAGCTTGACCTGTACTCCCTCCGACAGCGTGCTGATCTCGTCCAGAAAGATCGTCCCGCCCTGGGCTTCCTCGAACAGCCCGCGTTTGCTCTGCACGGCTCCGGTGAACGACCCCTTCATGTGGCCGAACAACTCAGATTCCATCAAAGTCTCGGGAAGGGCGGAGCAGTTG
>JAUVTH010000125.1 GCA_030601615.1 Gemmatimonadota bacterium | reverse complement strand
CTGTCTTCGGCGCGCGTGCTGGATTCGATCGTCCCGGATCCTGTGGTCGTCGGGTGAGCGGAGACGAGGTCCGTTGCCCGGCTCGATGACGGCGGCTGACCGGAGCGCCTGCCGACGGCTGCTGCGCGAAGGCTCCAGGAGCTTCTACGCTGCGTCCAGACTGCTTCCGGCGAGGCAGAGGGAGGACGCCACGGCCGTCTACGCGTGGTGCCGGGTGAGCGATCATGCCGTGGATCGTTCGGACCGACCCGCGACCGCGCTGGAGTCGGTCCGCGCCGGCCTGGAGCGCCTGTACGTGGGCCGGCCGGAGGGGTCGGTGGAGCGCGCCTTTGCAGACGCCGTCTTCCGGAACCGGATCTCCCGCGACATCCCCGAGGCAATGCTCGAGGGTTTCGAATGGGACGTTTCCGGGCGACGGTACGAGACGATGGACGACGTGATTGACTACAGCGTGCGCGTCGGTTCCACTGTAGGCGTGATGATGACCCTCGTGATGGGGGCCGGTGACACGCACACGCTGACGGCCGCCTGCCGGCTGGGCGTGGCGATGCAGCTCACGAACATTGCCCGCGACGTGGGCGAGGACGCCCGGGCCGGGCGATTGTACCTTCCCGACGAGGTGCTGCGCGAGCACGGAGTCGACCCTGACGCGTGGCTGGCGTCCCCCGTTGCGAGCGAAGGGATTCGCGGTGCGGTCTGCCAGACGCTGGATGATGCCGATCGGCTGTACGCGGCGGCATGGCCGGGAATCGGGGAGCTGCCTTCCCGGTGTCGCGCCGCCATTCGGGCGGCGGCGCTTGTTTACGCTGAGATCGGGCGCAAGGTGAGAGAGGCGGACTGCGACAGCGTCACGCGACGGGCTTGGACCGGCAGGCTGGAGAAGGTCCGGCTGCTCGGCCGGGCGCTCAGGGGACGGCCGGGCGCGTGGGATCAAGCGGCTTCGCAGGAGGACGATTCCCAGCGCGTGGGTCTCGCGGACGAGCGGGCCGCGTTCCTCGTCGATGCGGTCGCGCGTAGTTGAGCGTTGAACACGGAGCGAGCCGCGGGTTACGATAGATTGCCATGAAACAGAACGGTGACAACTACTTCCGGCGCGGCCTGGGCTTCAAGTCCGAAGTGAAGCCGCTACTGGCCGAGACGTACGGCAGCGAGATCGTGAACGCGATCAAGGCGGCCGACTACCGGTTGAAGGTGGGGCGGTTCACGTTTCGAATGGCCCGCAGCCTCGGGTTCTGCTACGGCGTGGACAGGGCTGTCGAGTACGCGTACGAGACGTGTGCCAGATTCGCGGACCGCCGGATCTTCCTGGTGGGAGAGATCATTCACAACCCGCACGTCAACCAGCAGTTGCTCGACAGGGGCGTGCGGTTCCTGTTTCCCAGCGACGAGGGCCGGTTCGACTTTTCTGCGGTTGAGCCCGATGACGTAGTGATCATCCCCGCGTTCGGCGTGAAACTGGGGGACTTCGAGGAACTTCGCCGCATCGGGTGCATCCTGGTGGACACGACGTGCGGGTCCGTGTTGACCGTGTGGAAACGAGTGGAGAGCTACGCGCGCGACGGATTCACGTCGGTGATTCACGGGAAGCACTTCCACGAGGAGACAAGGGCCACGAGCTCGCAGGTCCTCCGATACCCGGAGGGTCGCTACCTGGTCGTGCGGGACATGGAGGAAACGGACCTCGTGTGCGACTTCATACGCGGCCGGGTGGACGCAGACCTGATTCGCGAGCGCTTCACGGACCGGGTCTCGGCAGGATTCGAGCCCGAGCGGGATCTGGAGCGCATCGGGGTCGCAAACCAGACGACGATGCTGGCCACCGAGTCACTGGCTATCGCGGCCCGTCTCGCCGAGGCCATGTCGGACCGACACGGCCCTGAGAAGCTGCCCGAGCGGTTCCGCAGCTTCGACACCATTTGCTCCGCGACGCAGGACCGGCAGGACGCGGTGAAAGACATGATGCGAGACCCACCGGACCTGATGGTCGTCGTGGGCGGCTATAACTCGAGCAACACCAACCACCTGGCGTCCTTGTGCGCCCAGTTCACCCCCACGTTCCACATCGAGGCGGCGAGTGGCATCGACGCGGAGACGGGGACGATCACCCACAAGCCCGCCGGCACACAGGACGTCCTGGTACAGTCGGATTGGATTCCGGGCGGTCCGCTGGAGATTGGCCTGACCGCCGGGGCGTCCACCCCCGACAGCCTGATCGGTGAGACAGCGGAGAATATCCTGCGGCTGGAAGGGATCGACCCTGCCACGATCGAGCAGGCGCCGGTCGACGAGTCCGTCTAGCAGAGTTCTTCAGCAGCCTGCTAAAGGCGAGATCTCGCTTCCTCCAGCTGGCGGCGTACGGCGTCCGGCGCGCTACCGCAACCCACGGATCTTCGATCCAGGGCTGCCCTGGCATCCCACCACTCCGGCCGGATCGCCGAGAGATGCGGATCGACAGCCGCGGCGTCCGGCCCGGTGAAGTCCTGGAGTACCTGGCCGGTTTCCTCCGCGTGCCGGACGAGTCGCCCCACCGCTTCGTGTGCCAGGCGGAAGGGCACGCCTTCGGCAGCCAGTCGCTCGGCTACATCCGCAGCGAGCATGTCCGGTGTGAGAGCCCCGGCCGCCCGTTCCGCGTCGAAGCTCAACGTGCCGATCGTACCGGCGAGCACTGCCAGCGTTTCGGCCAGCGCCTCCTCGGCAGCGAACAGCGTCCGCTTGTCCTCCTGGAGGTCTTTGCTGTAACCGGTCGGCAGTCCCTTGAGCGAGGCCAGGTACCCGGCAAGCAGTCCGAGCAGCGTTGCGCCGCGGGCCCGGGCAAGCTCGGCTCCGTCCGGGTTGCGCTTCTGGGGCATCAGGCTGGATCCCGTGCTGTACGCGTCGTCGAGGCGGATGAGGCCAAACTCCGCGCTCGCGTAGACGACCAGATCCTCGGCGAGGCGCGAGAGATCGTTCGCCAGCTGTGTCCACGCGAACAGGACCTCGGAGACCCAGTCCCGGCTCCCCACGGCGTCGAGCGAGTTCTCGCACGGGCGGTCGAAGCCGAGCTTCCGCGCGAGACGATCGGGATCGACCTCGACCGTCGAGCCGGTTCCGGCCGCGGCTCCGAGAGGGAGACGGGCCACGCGGGCTCGCGCGTCGCTGAGCCGCCCGCGCCCTCGATCGAGCGGCCAGAAGTGAGAGAGCATCCAATGAGCGGCGGATGTCGGCTGCGCCCGTTGCAGGTGAGTGTAAGCCGGAAACGCCATGTCCATGCCGGCCTCCGCGGTGGAGATCATCGCGGATTGGAGCTCGCGAATCGACCCATCGATTCGCCGGCAGGCGTCCAGGGTCCACAGGCGCGTGTCGGTGGCTACGACGTCGTTGCGGGAGCGGCCGATGCGGACCTGGCTGGCCTCGTCCCCGACTTCATCCGCCAGCCAGCGCTCTACGAGCGTGTGGATGTCCTCATCCGGCTCCTCGGCCGGGACCCCCGACTCCAGGCGCCTCTCGACGCGATCCAGCCCTGCAAGAATCCGGTCACGGGCGGCTGCGTCGAGCAGTCCGGCCTCCGTCAGCTCCTCGATCCACGCCCGGTCGACGGCCAGCTCGTACGGCCACAGGCGCCAGTCCAGGGGGAGGGAGCGGTTGATCCGGTCCAGTTCAGGCGCCGGTCCGCCCCCGAATCGGCCACCCCAGAGTCGCAGCGTGTCGTCGCTTTCCATCTCGAGCTCCCCGGTGCGAACAGTCAGTCGAGCCAGTCGCTGCCGGCCATCTCCTCGGGATCGGGCGCAGGCTCGGGCACAGCGCCCGTCTCTTCGACGTCGGCCAGACGGGCCTGCCCGGCCAGGCGATACGGCAGGCCGAACAGGCGAATGAAGCCCGTGGCGTCCGCGTGGTCGTACAGTCCGCTGCTTTCGAACGTCGCATACTCCTCGCGATACAGTCCGGTTGAGCTGGACCTGCCGGCCACCGTGGTATTTCCTCGACAAACGTGCAACGAAATGGTGCCGTTCACGTGGCGCTGAGTCACGTCGATCAGGGCGTCGAGCGACTCCTTCTCGGTGCCCCACCAGCGTCCCTCGTACACCAGGCGGGCGTAGCGCATCGCCACTTCGTCCTTCAGCTCCAGCGTGCGCCGGTCCAGCACGAGTTGCTCGAGCTCGCGATGCGCCGTGTAGAGCAGCGTGCCACCCGGTGTCTCGTATACACCACGAGACTTGAGCCCCACGATCCTGTCCTCCACCAGGTCCACGCGCCCGACGCCGTGCCGGCCGCCGATCTCGTTGAGAAGCTCCAGCAGGGCGAGCGCCTGCATGCGCTCGCCGTTCACCGAAACCGGCGTGCCCTTCTCGAACCCGATCTCCACCGTCTCGCCTTCGGGCGGCGCCGCGCGCGGCTCGGCTGTGATCAGGAACATGTCAGGTTCGGGCATGGTGGTGGGATCCTCGAGCGGCCCCCCTTCGTGCGAGACATGCCACACGTTCCGGTCGCGCGAGTACATCGACGTCTTCGCGGGAGGCAACGGCACGCCGGCCCGGCGAGCGTACTCTTCGGCGTCCTTGCGTCCCCGGATATCCCACTCGCGCCACGGGGCGATCACATCGAGGTCGGGAGCCAGCCACGCGAACGTGAGCTCGAACCTGACCTGGTCGTTGCCCTTGCCCGTGCAGCCGTGCGACAGGCCAGTGGCGCCTACCTGGCGTGCCACGCGAACCACTTCGCGGGCGATGAGCGGACGGGCGATGGCCGTTCCGAGAAGGTACTTCCGGCCGTACACGGCACTGGCACGGAGCGTGGGCCAGATGAACTCCTCGACGAACGAGTCGCGCACGTCCACCACGTGGCATCCGACGGCGCCGGCCGAGGCAGCCCGTGCTTCGATGCCCTCCAGATCTTCCAGGCCCTGGCCGACATCGACCACGACGCACTCTACCTCGGCGTCGTAATTTTCGATCAGCCACGGAACGGCTACCGACGTATCCAATCCGCCCGAATAGGCGAGCGCGATCTTTCGGGTTCCGGCCATTACTCGTTCCTCCGACGGGAGGCGGTGAGGCGCCCTTCGCTCGTCAGGACGACGTCATGGCGGTCGGCTCGAGCTCCAACCGGCCCGCGAACCCGCCCTCGAGCTCGTGCCAGTAACGGATCTCCTCCTCGCCGTGGTGCCAGCAGAGAAAGACGGGACGGCCTTCCCGCATCGAG
>JAUVTH010000065.1 GCA_030601615.1 Gemmatimonadota bacterium | reverse complement strand
GTTTCCTGGACCCGCCAGGAGCTCGACTCGGTATCGAGGCGGGAGCTGGCCGCTCATTTCGGCGTGCGGGTCGATGATCTGGGACGCGTGGAAGAGCTGGAGGTCGTTCACCGTACGCCGAGCGGAAGAGTCAGAGACCTGGCGTTCCGCGGTGTGGGGATGGATCTGATACTCAGCCGTCTCGACATTCGACGGGCGCTTCCCGGTGACAATCGGATCCTGAATTCCACCGATTTCGCGGTCGCGGAGGGTAGCGGCGGTCTGGTGGAGCTTCAGGGCCGTGGCTATGGTCACGGTGCCGGGATGTGTCAGTGGGGCGCCATCGGTCGCGCCCGCGCCGGCCAGACCTACAAGCAGATCCTCGAAGCCTACTACCCGGGGGCCACTCTCGCAGACGTGTATGAAGGAGACGACGGATGAGGGGAATGCGCGGGCCTCGTTCCACCGGGCTGGTGTCGGCGGTGGCCATGGCCGTTCTGTTCGGGGCCAGCGAAGGCGCTGCCCAGAATCTGGAGGAGTACGACTACGAGCACCTGGGCTTGCAAGCGGTCGGAGTCGAGGTTGTCTGGGCAAACGCGAAGGACGCGAAAGGCACGGTCGGGTTCGGGGTAAGAGCCGACCTGGGATTCCTCGGCCCGTACATTCGCGTCGTACCACGTTTTGCGTACTGGAAGGCCGATATCGAGGATAAGGCTGTTGCGAAGTTCGAGAGCAATCTCGAGTCCCTGTGCAATCCGCCGGACTGCAACATCGACCTTGGAGAACTGACGCGCGACTACTGGGTCGTAGGGCTGGACCTGCAATGGACGCTGCCCGATCCGGCGCTGGCGCCTTACCTCGGGGCCGGCATCGACATGTACGTGCTGAACGATTCAGGTCCGGCGATTCAGGGCACGTTTCTGGATGGCGCGGTGGTCACAGCCGGGCTGTCGATCGTAGGCGGCCTGGAGCTGGAGGTCGGCAACCACCTTCGTCTGTACTCAGATGTGCGCGGCACGCTCGTGACCGCTGCCAGCAACGTGGCCGTCTACGCGGGCGTCGCGTACCGGTTCTGACGCATCTGATCGAAGCGAGCTGAAAGGAGACCACCCGTGCCCGTGCCCCGCACCGTCAACGTTGCTGTTCTGGGGGCCGGTGGTGCGGCCCAGGTCGTTCACCTGCCCATTCTCAAGCGCCTGAGAGATGTCACCGTGGCTGGCCTTGTTGATACCGACGTGGTGAAGGCCAGGACGATCGCCGAACGTTTCGAGATCGACGCCGTGGCTTCCACGCTGGACGAGCTTGCCGACCAGGCCGCCTTCGATGCTGTCCTCGTCTGTTCGCCAACCAGCGAGCACGAGTCCGGAGTCCTGTCGGCCCTCGCACTCGGCGCACATGTGATGTGCGAGCGGCCCTTCGTATCCGAGTCGGCGACTGCCCGCCGCCTGATCGATGCCGCATCGGAAGCGGGACGCGAGCTGATGGTAGCGAACAACCTGCGCTATCGATTCGACCTGCGGGCGATCAAGCATTTCGTGGCCAGCCAGGAAGTCGGGTCCGTGAACCACATCCGCTCCATCTGGCTCAATCGCCGGTCGCGCAGGCCGCGCCGCGGGTGGCGTCGAGACCCGGCAAGAGCCGGCGGTGGAGTGCTCATGGACCTTGGCGCGCAAGCACTCGATGTTCTGCTCTGGATCCTGGATTATCCGGCCGTGGAGCGTCTGTGCGCGAGGCTTCACGGCGAGGGAGAGGTGGAAACCGCGGCCTCCGTTCATTTGGGGCTCGAGGGTGGAATTTCGGCGACGGTCGAAGTCACGTGGGAGCTGATCGACGAGAGAGACCGCCACTCGGTGGTCGTGCTGGGAAACCGGGGATCGGCCTACTCTTATCCGCTCCAGCTCCTCGCCACGACCGAGTCCGGAGTCATGGACGTGACCCCGCCGATGGACAGGCCGCCGGCCGAGCTGTACACGGACTCTTACCGGCAGGAGTGGGGAGACTTCCTCCGGTACGTGCGAGGCGAGAAGCCACTCGAGGCGCACGAGGACCAGGTGCGGCTGATCGAAGTACTGGAGGCCTGCTACCGGTCGGCGCGTGAGGGACACGAGGTAGCCCTGTGAGGCCCCGCTCGTGACGACTCCGGCGGTCCTGTTGCCGCTGAGTCGACAGACCGAGGGCTTCCATATTCCGGCGGGTGTTCACTACCTGAATTGCGCCTACATGTCTCCGCTTCTGCGCGAAGTGGAGGAGGCGGGCATCGAGGGTTTGCGCCTTAAGCGACGTCCGTTCGACACTACGCCGGACGACTTCTTTCGGGACAGCGACCGACTGCGCGAGGCGTTCGCGACCCTGGTGGGTGCGGCAGATCCGGCCCGAGTCGCCATCGTACCGTCCGTTTCCTACGGAATCACGGCCGCGGCGCGGAACCTGGTCCCGGACGAGGGATCGCGGATCGTGATCCTGGGCGAGCAGTTCCCGAGCAACGTATACCCGTGGAGGCGCCTGGCGTCAGACCGTCGTCTGGAGCTGGTTACGGTAGATCCGCCCACCGTCTCGGGCTCCAGGGGAGAAGCGTGGAACGAGGCCCTGCTGGACGCGATCGACCATTCGACGTCCGTTATCGCACTCCCGCAGTACCACTGGATGGACGGCACTCGATTCGATCTGGAAACTGTGGGGAGACGGGCCCGGGAGGTCGGTGCGGCTCTGATCATCGACGGGACGCAATCCGTGGGCGCGGCCCCATTCGATCTCGAGGCCATTGGACCTGACGCGCTGGTGTGCGCCGGCTACAAGTGGTTGCTGGGTCCGTACAGCATCAGCCTGGCCTGGTACGGGAGCCGGTTCGACGAGGGCGCTCCCCTCGAGGAGACGTGGATCTCTCGGCTCGGGAGCGACGACTTTCGTCGAGTGGCGGAGTACCGGGATGACTATCGTCCGGCCGCTGCCAGGTACGACATGGGAGAGCGTTCGAACTTCATCCTGGTCCCCATGCAGTTGGCGGCAATCCGGCAGATCCTCGAGTGGACTCCCGAGCGGATCCAGGACTATTGCCGGAACATCACGCGAGGACCTCTCGCCGAGGCGGCCTCCCTCGGAGTGTCGGTCGAGGACGAGGCCTGGCGCGGCGCCCACCTGTTCGGTCTTCGCCTGCCCGTGGGAGTCGATCCGGCTCGCCTGGTCCCGGAGCTGGAGGCGCGCTCCATCACGGTGTCGCTTCGCGGCAGTGCCGTGCGGGTCGCGCCGCACGTGTACAACGGGGAGGAAGACCTTCAGGAGCTGCTTGAGGCCATCCGGTCCACCCTGGCCTGAGGCGAGAGTAGACTCAGTCGCGCACCCTGCGGTCGTGAGAGCGCCTGCGGAACACGTACCAGCCCCGTGTCACCCGCGCTTTCCTGTAGCCGAGCAGGTGGAGTACGTCGACGGTGAGCCACCGCGCGATCCGCCGGTCAACGATGAGGGCGTCCTCCCTGCGACTCGCCCGGTGGATGCCCGGGAACCACTGCGCAAGCGAGGAGATACGAGCCCGGCGCAAGGTCGCCGACAGGCGGAGCCATGCCGGGTGTACGTCGCGCACGACGAAGAAGCCGTCGTTACCCTGGTCCTGGTAGAGCGGCAGGAAGATCCTGCCGTCCTCGTGGACCGTGACCGGGCCCAGCCGGTCGCGGCCGACGATCTCTCCGGCCGACACTCTCTGGAAGTTCCTGTATCCGGGCCGCATTGTGAACCGGTCCCCCGGCATGACGGGTTTCCGGTACCGGACCTCGAACACCATGGGCAGTCCGTTGCGCGCGCTCCGCAGGGCCTCGCGCATGGATCGCGCGTGTGTCGCATCCTCCTCCGCCACGTGGCCGCCGGCGATGAGGGCCATCCACACCACCCGCTCGTGGTGATCGACGGACACGGGGTCGTCGTGCTGGCCGGCCTCGATCCCCAGTGCCACGGGGCCGCTGGCGGTGACTACTTCCAACAGCGCGCCGTCGATCTGCTCTTCGATGCCCAGAACCAGCGGCAGGCCGATGCTCCGTGCGAAGGAACGGTTACGTAGCGTATCGGCCAGGGTGAGGAATGGCGGGCTGTCGGCGGACGTGGTATGCAGGTCGATGACCCTGGTGTCGGAGCGGTCTTCTCCCAGCTCGGTCCTCAGAACCGCGATCAGCTCTGCCTGTTCGCGATCCTCTGCCGAGGCTCCTGTAGAGGCCTCGGCCCGATCCATTCCCCGCGGACTCCAGCCGCGATTGAGGTCCCGCTCGAGATACCGGCGCCCGGCGCGCAGCGCACCGATGTTCCCGGCGATCGCCACCATCTCACCGTTGAATCGTGGCCGGGTTTCCTGAAGCGTGGCGAATACGCGGCGGAGCGCGAGGACTCCCGCGGGTTCGTTCCCGTGCAGACCTGCCAGGCAGATGAGCCGGGGGCCCGGGCGAGATCCGTACCGGCCGATGACCCTGCCGGTATCGATCCCGGCGATCCCATCGGACCGTAGATTCCCCGGTCCGGATCCCTCGCTTCCGAGGGTCGTGGGTGCATCCACCGCCCGGTTCACTCGCGCAGCATCTCCTCGAGCAGTTGGCCTGCGATGCGCATGAAGTCGCGCTCCGTGACGATCCCGATCAGGCGGTCGTCCTTCACCACGGGCAGGCAGGAAATGCGGTGGCGGCGCATCTCGTCGATCGCATCCAGAGTCGAGGTCTCTGGATCCACGGTGATGAGATCCGTAGCCATCACCTGGCTGACCGGGACAGGGCCCTCTTCTCCACGGCCCTCGTCACTCGCCAGGAATCGTAGCAGCGGCCGGTGTGAAACGAGTCCGACCAGGCGGTGCTCGTTGTCCTCCACCGGCACGTGGTGGATGCGATGCCAGTCCATGAGGTTGACCACCAGGTCGATGGCCTCTTCCTCGTTGACCGTGAGTAGGTCGGTGGACATGTACTGCTCGACACGGAGGTAGCTGGGCTTCCAGCCGCCCGCCTCTCCGATCTCGGCACGCCCCCACTCGTGGATCGGACGGCCGTGGCGTTGCCGCTCGACCGTGGCGGCGACCAGGGCGGCCATTCTCTCCTCCAGGGTGCCCTTCTCACCCATGTTCGCGAGCGAGTGCAGCTGCCAGCGGGAGCCCGTGCGGAGCGAGTCCACCCGCGCCTCCACCGTGTCCAGGTATCGCTCAATGTCTGCGGCGTCGATGCCCCCGACTTCCAATCCGCGACGTGCCAGCGGAAGCAGAGTATCGCAGATGAGCTTCTGGGCCGTGACGGGCTCGCCGTCGAACCACACGAGCTGTGCCTCGAGCCCATGCCGTGCGGCCGCCAGAAAATTCTTGTAGACTGTGTCGAAGTCGATCACCTCACGAATGTCTTCGACCTCCTCGGCGAGGCCGCTCAGCAAACCGAACCAGAATGCGGCATTGGCGACTTCATCCCGCACGGAGGGGCCGCTGGGCAGGACACGGTTCTCGATTCTGAGGTGCGCGACTTCATCGGACACCCCGTAGCACGCCCGATTCCACCGGTACACGGTACTGTTGAACAGCTGCAGGGCCTTGAGACTCGGTGCGCGCCCCTGTTCCATCATCTCGAACGGATCTTCGTCGATCTCGCGCCCGAGGAGCACGCGGAAGCGTGACACATCCGACTTGAAGATCTCGATCGCGGATTCGTCGACCCACTCCCGACCGAAACTGACGCGCGCCGGAACGTCTCGTATTTCCGAGATCGCGCTCCGTGTGTCCACGGACTGCTGGAACACGGCGATGCGGGTCTCGGCCCACAGACGCCGCCCCAGCATGAGCGGCGAATTCACGGCCGCGGCCAGCACCGGGCCCGTCACCGTCATCGCGATGTTGTACAGCTTCGCGAACTCCTCGGGTCCGACCTGAAAGTGTACCTGGAAGCTCGCATTCGCCGCCTCCAGCATCACCGTGTCGTGCGTTACACGCAGCTCGTCCGTGCCCTTGATCCGGAGCTCATAACTCCCGCCTCGAAGCCGCGTGAGGGCTTCGTTCAACGCGTAATAGCGGTCCGCCGGAACCATGTTCTCCATGGTGAGGTCGGACTTGCGAAGCGTCGGCAGGATGCCGATCAGCGCGACCTCCGCGCCCAGGTCGCGCACCGTCTTCCGAACCGTCCCAAGGAGGTCGTTGAGTCGGTTCTCCATCAGACGCAGGCAGTTCCCGCCGAACAGGAGAGGCTCGAGATTGCATTCGAGATTGAACCGCCCGATCTCGCTCGTGACCCGGGGATCCTCGATGCGTTCCAGCGCCTCCACGGCGATCGGTGCGGGGCGCCACATGTCGTCGACGAGGAAAAGCTCCTGCTCGAGGCCGATGCGCCTCACCCCCGACTCGATCCGGTCACCCTGCAGCAGCTGTTCCAGCGCGCGCACGTCCTTCAGCAGGGCCTGAGTAAATACCCTGAGCTCGGAGCTGTCCAACTCGAGTCGGATGTCCTTGTCGCCCAACGCAACCTCCGCCACGGTGGGGCCGGTTCCTACCAGGTCGCTGAAGAACCCCGGTCGGCGCGAGCGAATAAGGTCGCGTTCACGATTCGCCCTGACAAGTACGGGACTATTCGTCCACGGCGTGCATGAGCTCGATCCGGAGATCCGCGTCAGCCGCGCGGTCCGGCAGCGGGAACCCTGCCGGGAGCGGGGTAGCGCCGGTCAGCTCTCCTCTGCCGACCGTCCTTCCGGCTTGTAGCGAATGAAGTACCAGGACCCGTTTCCCGGGTCCTCCTCGGGCACCGGTCGACGGGCCCGGCGAAGCTTGTAGGCCAGGTAGGTGATGCCTCCCAGTACGATGGTCACGAAAACCGTGACCACGATGATCATGATCAGCAAATCACCGATGTTCATAAGGTTTCCTCCACGGCCGGGTCCACCGGAACCAGCCGCACATTGTCCGGTGGTTCATCAGCGACCTGCTAGGCACCGAGCACGGCCCGGATCTCATCCGCTTCCTCCGGGCTGGTCAGAATCGTGACCTCGGGGGCGCCGGCCGAAGGCGGGAGCGAGCGCAGGGCCCGTTCCATGTAGATCCGGGCGTGCCTTCCACGCGCGTCCTGCAGGACCACGGCGTATCCGCCGGACACGTGACCGACGAAGTCACCTGCCTGCACCCTGACGCTCTCCCGGAGCGCCTGCAGGACATCCTCTCCCACGCTCTCCGGGATGAGAAGCAGGGTCAGGTAGCCCAGGGAAGCGGACTGCAGGCGCTGGCCCACCTCGTCGTTGAACTCCTCGGACTCGACCAGGTCGTGAATCGGCTCCGGTCTGTCGGTATCCGCCGACGTCTCGTCGTAGCCTCGCAAGCAGGCCGCCGCCCGGCGAAAGCGGGACTTGAGCTCGCGCAGAACGACGTCCTGCCGGAGGACGTCGTCGGCGCCGGCTTCCATGGCACGGGCTCTGTCGGAGGAGCGGAGCTGGCCGCGAGAGAGCAGGACGATGGCACCGCCCGTGAGCGGCCGGATCGGCCGGCAGACCGGGACCGCCGCGTCGACACACGATCGCTCGACGGCGATACAGACGCCCCCCCAGCGTTCTGACTGCAGAGCCGAGATGAGCTGGAGAGGATCCCTGGTCTCTCGAACCTCGTACTCGCGGCTCAGCCATCCCTCGACGTCCCCCGAGAGGGCT
>JAUVTH010000106.1 GCA_030601615.1 Gemmatimonadota bacterium | reverse complement strand
AGGAAGCGTGCGGCTTTCGCGACGCTCTTCCATCGCTCGAGGAACGAAACGCCACCGTCCTGGGGGTCAGCCCCGATCCCGTCCGATCACACGCGCGCTTCCGGGACAAGTACGACCTCAATTTCCCCCTTCTGGCGGCTGAGGATCACGCGGTCGCCGAGTCCTATGGCGCCTGTGGCACTACAAAGGTGTCCGGCCGGGTGTACGAGGGCGTGCTCCGTTCGACGTTCCTCATCGATCAGGACGGCCGGATCGAGAAGGTGTACCGGAAAGTGAAGCCGGCGGAACACGCTGTGGAAGTACTCGCGGAGATCGCCGGATGAGTGCGAGGGAAGTCGCTCGGACGCTCCTGATCGTGGGCCTGATGGCTCCGTGGGTCGCGCCTCCCGCTACGGCGCAGGAAGCGGAGCTCGTAGTGGTTCCCGACGTGCAGTCGGTCATCCTGGAGCGGGCCGACCGGGCCAGGTCGAAGGGCGATTCGGCAGCGGCCATCCGCATCGTGGAAATCTCGGACTTCGAATGCCCCTTCTGCGCCCAGTTCTACTCGGAGTCCTACCGGGCAATCGACAGCATCTACGTTCAGTCGGGCCTTGCCCGGTATGTGTGGATCTCGTTTCCCAACTCCAGTCACCCTCGTGCCTGGCCGGCCATCGAGGCCGCGTTCTGCGCCGGTGCCGCCGGTCGATTCTGGGAGATGCACGACGTGCTGTTCGAGCACCGCGACGAGTGGGCCAGCGCGCGCGACCCGAACGCGCTGTTCCGCACGTGGGCCTCGGAGATCGGCGTGGAGGAGGAGTCGTTCGCCGAGTGTCTGCGAAACGACCAGACGGCCCCATTGCAGATTCGTGACTACGAGTCGGCCCTGAACGCCGGCGTCGCGAGCACCCCGTTCTTCATCGTCGGCGACAGCGTCGCCATCCGGGGGACGATTCCGCTCGAGGCCTTCCGTGCGGCCGTGGACAGCATGCTCGTACTGCGAGGATTCGACAGACCCTGACGTCTACTGAGGTTGCCGAAGAACCTCCTATCTCTCGCCGGCCGTGAGCCTACCGAACACCAGGCGCATCCCCTCGATCGCGGCGGCCGCCGTGCGGGCACCTTCGCTGAAGCGCATCGCGAGCTCACGCTCGCCGATCCCCGCGAGTGGAATCTCGAGTGTGAAATGAACGGACACGCCAGCCGGTCGTACTTCGGCCGTCCGGTCGGCCCAGCCGTCCTCCGATGCGTCCAGGGAGCCCTCCATGTGTACCTCGATGACGTCGCAGTCTCCGCCTACCTGCTGCGCCATTACGGCCAGGCGCCGAGCCAGCTCCTCGTTGGACTCGCGGTCGGAGCGGCGTTCCTCCATCCACAGGGTCGGAGGAGCTACATCGAGGGCCAGGTAGCCCAGCTGGATGTCCGGGTGGAACCGGGCCACGGGGCCATCTTCGGGCAGCGGGGGTGTGATCTCGCCGAGAGGCTCGTCCTCCACTTCCCACGTCAGGTACGAGAGCAGGCCATCAGGTCCGATCGCGGCAGCCGCCAGCGCGACCTCGTCAAGCGACAGCTCCACGAGGGCGGACGGAGCGTGGAGGGCATCGATCGCGCCGGACTCCATGATGTCGAGCTCTGACTGGTCGTAGGCCAGGCATCGGAAGAACCACGACGCCGGCTCCTGCCGACCTTCAAACTCATCGCGTACGCCCAGCCCGGCGACCCGCAGGGCGCTGAGGAGGTTGTAGCCGATCTGGTGCCGAGTGAAGTGGGGCATCGGTGCTCCTAACGCGACCACCCAGGGTTCTTCAGCGACCTGCCAGCCCGATCATGATGTGAGCCCACGGCGTTCCGGGAAGCATCAGCCAGGGCATGGTCCCTTCGGGCCGGGACGGAAGGCCGAGGTCCTCTGCCGTCGCTCCGGGAACGTATACCACGACGAGCCTGCGCGCCCCATCGAGGTCGTCCGGACCGGCGTCCGAGCTGATCGAGTACAGGGTGGCCCTCGCCGGCATGGAGAAGCTGCCGGATGCCAGCGCCGCGTATCGTGCGTCCATGATCTCGTCCGGGCCCTTACCCTCCGCCCGCAGCCTGCGACCCAGAGCCATGAAGTCGTCCAGGCTCCGGTGGTAGCACGCCACGTGGAAGCCCTCCACCCGGGGATCATCGGCGAGACAGATGAGATCGTTGGTGCCCTCGCGCAGGAGGCTGAGCTGATCCGCCGTCCGCGGCTCCCCTCCGTGGCCGAGCACCGTCGCGCCGGCCCGCATCGACTCCGGGGCCGCCAGAATGGCTTGTTCGACCTGCCCTTTGCGGTCCGGAGCCGACGACTCCTGCCCGGCCGCTTCGGGCGCAAGCAGGCCTATCAGAAGCACTGGGAGTATCCGTCGAATCCACATGGTCCCCACCTCCTCTTGTCACTTTGTCCCGCCCTGGGATAGGTTGGCCTGATCGAGGCGCCGGGCCCGGCCCGGCGCGGCCGTCTGGAGAACGCCAGATCCTCAGCAAGGTACGACAATCAGCACTTTCGTGGCATGTCGGTCCTCTCACCGGCGCGCGGGACGGCTTGTCCCGGTCGCCCTCCTTGGCGGCACGCTTCTCGCTACCCAGCGGGGGACTTGTATCGCTGTCGCCGGTAACCGGCAAACGGACGGAAACGATGTCCGTGGTCCGGGCGCCATCGGCGCCGGACCACCCGGCCGGCGCGGTTGAACCTTATATGAGAGCGAACAACCCATGCGAATAGTTGTCCCGAAGGAGCACACGCCGCTCGATCGGCGCGTGGCCATGACTCCCCAGGCAATCAAGCGTCTCGCTTCCGACGAGATCCAGTTCGCCGTGGAGAGCGGGGCCGGCTTCGGAGCCTCCTTCACAGACGATGAGTACCGCGACGCCGGTGCAGAGATCGTTCAGGACACGAAAGCCCTGTTCGAAGGGGCCGACGTGGTCGTGAAGATCAACGGTCCGGTGAAGCGGGAAAATGGTACCGACGAGCTCGAGCTCATTCCGTCGGGCGCGCTGTTCATAGCCCAGATGCGGCCGCACGAGAACGCCGACGTGCTGCAGCGGCTGGCCGAACGGGGTCTGACCGCGTTCTCGATGGAGCTGATGCCGCGCACGACGCTGGCCCAGCGCATGGACTGCCTTTCGGCGTTCAGCACAGTGGCCGGTTACATGGCCGTGATCCGTGGTGCCGAGGCCAGCAGCAAGTTCTTCCCGATGCTGACGACAGCCGCGGGTACGATCCCGCCGGCCACCGTCTTGATCATCGGGGCGGGAGTGGCCGGGCTGCAGGCCATAGCCACCGCACGGCGTCTCGGAGCAGTGGTCGAGGCCTTCGACATCCGACCCGAGACCAAGGAACAGGTCCAGAGCCTCGGCGCGACATTCGTGGAGTGGGAGGAAGCCACCGAGGACATGCAGACCGAGGGTGGCTACGCCAAGGAAGTCTCCGCCGAAGAAGAGGAGCGCGAGCAGCAGCTTCTGGCCGATCACATCGCCAAGTCGGACATCGTGATCACGACGGCGCTCGTTCCGGGCAGGCCAGCCCCGAAGCTCATCTCCGAGGAAATGGTCAAGGGTATGCGCGCCGGCTCAGTGATCGTGGATCTCGCTGCCGAGACGGGCGGAAACTGCGAGCTTACCGTCAAGGGCGAGACCGTGGAGCGCCACGGCGTGCTCGTCCTCGGACAGACGGACCTGGCGGCCTCGCTGCCGGTACACGGCAGTCTGATGTACGGCCGGATCCTGTCGGTCCTGCTGCAGCACATCATGGACGACGAGCGCAGAATCGTCATCGACCTGGACGACGAGATCACTACCGCGATTGCGGTTACGCACGACGGAAATGTGAGGTATCAGCAATGACGGGTACGATTCTCATCAGCGTGTATGTCTTCGTGCTGGCGATGTTCGTCGGTTTCGAGGTCATCACCAAGGTGCCTCCGACGCTGCACACGCCCCTCATGTCCGGCTCCAACGCAATCTCCGGCATCTCCATCGTGGGTGGTCTGGTGATCGCCGGGATGGGAGAGGGGACGATGTTCGACATCATCGGCATGGTCGCCGTGGTAGCGGCGACCATCAACGTGGTGGGCGGATTCATGGTCACCGACCGGATGCTGCGGATGTTCCGGCGGGACACCGACACGAACTAACGAACACCGAGGCAGATAGATGGAAACCAGAGTTCTCATCATGCAGCTCGCCTACCTGCTCTCGGCGGTGCTGTTCATACTCGGGCTGAAACGCCTCAGTCACCCGGACACCGCACGCGGCGGTAACCGTCTGGCGGCAATCGGCATGCTGCTCGCCATCGTCGCGACGCTGATCGGCGAGCAGATTCTCACCTGGCAGTGGATCATCGCCGGACTCCTGATCGGGACCGTGATCGGTGGTTTCATGGCGCGGTTCGTCAAGATGACAGCCATGCCGCAGATGGTGGGCCTGTTCAACGGATTAGGCGGCCTGGCCTCCGGCCTCGTCGCGGCGGCCGAGTTCCTCCGCTATTCCATGGGCGTGGCGGAGACAGCGCACGTTCCGCTGGACGGGTCGATCTCCATCATGATCGGCACGCTGATCGGGGCCGTGACCTTCTCAGGCAGCCTCATCGCGTTCGGGAAGCTTCAGGGAATCGTGACGGAGAAGGCCGTGAAGTTCCCCGCTCAGCAATTCCTGAACGCCGTTCTGTTTCTCGGCATTCTCGCGGCGATGGCCTACCTGATCCTCATGACTCCGGACGCTATCGCGGCAACGGACACCGGTACCGTCAACATCGTCTACTACGCCCTGTGGGGCGGGGCGATGCTGCTTGGAGTTCTGCTGGTGATACCGATCGGTGGGGCCGATATGCCCGTCGTCGTGTCGCTGCTTAACTCCTACTCAGGCCTGGCGGCTTCGGCGGCCGGCTTCGTGCTCAACAACAACGTCCTGATCATCTCCGGTGCGCTCGTCGGCGCCTCCGGGTTGATCCTCACGCGGATCATGTGCAAGGCGATGAACCGGTCGCTGACCAACGTGATCTTCGGCTCGTTCGGTCAGACGACGGGTGGCGGCCCCAGGGCCACGGGCGAGAAGCGCACAATGGCCGACGTGAACGACGTTCAGGCCGATGACGTGGCCATGCTCCTCGCCTACGCGAAGCAGGTCGTGATCGTGCCCGGATATGGCCTCGCGGTGGCACAGGCGCAGCACAAGCTGCGCGAGCTGTGCGACAACCTGGAGGGCCGTGGCGTCAACGTGAAGTACGTGGTCCACCCGGTCGCCGGCCGCATGCCCGGACACATGAACGTGCTTCTGGCCGAGGCCAACGTGCCTTACAACCAGTTGTACGAGCCGGATGACGTGAACCCGGACATTACCAACATCGACGTGTGCCTCGTGGTCGGCGCGAACGACGTGGTGAATCCCGCGGCGCGGGACGAGCCGGCCAGCGACCTGTACGGCATGCCGATAATCGAGGTCGACCGCGCGAAGCACTGCGTGGTCATGAAGCGGAGCCTGAATCCCGGCTTCGCAGGCGTCGACAACGAGCTGTTCTACCTCCGGAACACGATGATGCTGTTCGGAGACGCGGCCGACTCCATCGGGCGGATCCTGGAGGAAGTGAAGCAGCTGTAGACGGCGATGGCGCCTCTCTCCATTCCTGGAGGGAGGCGCCGTGCC
>JAUVTH010000225.1 GCA_030601615.1 Gemmatimonadota bacterium | reverse complement strand
CCCCATTACTCGGACAGGCTCCTAGATAACGTAACGGTTCCCGCCCGGTATCGCTCCAGCCATCCGTCCGCCCAGGCCTCGAAGCCCGACTCCAGCACCGCGGTGCGAGCTTCGGCTGCGAGATCGATCAGGAACGCCAGGTTGTGCAGCGACAGCAGCCGCAGTCCGAGCAGCTCATCCGCCACGAAAAGGTGTCGCAGGTACGCGCGGGTGTAGTTCCGGCAGCATTCGCAATGACAGTCTTCGTCCAGTGCCCTCTGGTCGCGAGCCAGGTCCGCCCGCTTCACGTTGAGGCGGCCGTGGCGCGTGAATGCCGTGCCGTTGCGCCCGTTCCGGGTCGGAGCCACGCAGTCGAACAGGTCGACACCGCGGCGCACTGACTCCACCAGGTCCTCCGGGTAGCCCACTCCCATCAGGTAGCGGGGCAGCGACGGCGGCATGGCCGGCTCAAGAGTATCCAGCATCGCGAGTGTGACGTGCTTCGGCTCTCCTACCGACAGTCCCCCGATCCCGAGACCCGACCAGGCTCCGACTGCCAGCGTGCGCTCCAGCGACTCGAGTCGCAGATCCGGGAACGAGGCTCCCTGCACGATCGGAAACAGGATTCCCGGTCGGGCGCCTTCGGTCACCAGGTCAGCGTGCCGGGAAGCGCAGCGCTCGAGCCACAGGACCGTCCGGTCCAGCGCCTCCTGCGCTCTCGGCCGCTCGGCCTGCCCCGGCGGACACTCATCGAGGGCCATCATGATGTCGGACCCCAGGACGGTCTGGATCTCAACCGCCCGCTCAGGCGTCAGAAGGTGCCTCGAACCGTCGATGTGACTCTGGAACGTGACGCCCTCGTCCTCCACCTGGTTGATGCGCGCCAGCGAGAAGACCTGAAATCCCCCCGAGTCCGTGAGGATCGGTCGGTCCCAATGCATGAACCGGTGCAGCCCCCCGACCTCCTGCATCACCTCCGGGCCCGGGCGCAGATTCAGGTGATAGGTATTCGCCAGGACGATCCGTGCCCCGATGGACTTCAGATCTTCCGGCGTGAGCGATTTCACGGTGCCCTGCGTGCCGACCGGCATGAAACAGGGAGTCGGCACTTCGCCGCGTTCCAGGGTCAACACACCCGCGCGGGCCCGGCCGTCCGTGCCTTCTACGCGAAACCGACCTTCGTGTCCGGTCATGTCACACCACGAGCATGGCATCGCCATAGGAATAGAACCGGTATCGCATGGCAATCGCGTGATCGTACGCCTGCAGCACGTTCTCGCGGCCCGCCAGCGCCGCGACCAGCATCAGGAGGCTGGACTTCGGAAGATGAAAATTGGTCAGCAGCCCGTCTACCGCGCGGAACCGATGCGGAGGCCGGATGAAGAGGTTCGTCCAGCCTGCTCCCGGGCGGTACGTCCCTTCGTCCGAGACCACCGTTTCGAGGGTGCGCGCCGAAGTCGTGCCCACCGCCCACACGCGCCCTCCTCCCTCCCGGACGCGGTTCAAGAGGCGCGCCGACGCGTCCGGTACGTCGTAGCGTTCGGCGTGCATCCGGTGATCGTCCACCCGGTCCGCGTCCACGGGTCGAAACGTGCCCACACCCACGTGCAGAGTGACCCGGACGACGCTCACACCCAGTGCCTCGACCTGCTCGAGCAGCTCGGCCGTAAAGTGAAGTCCGGCGGTGGGCGCGGCGACGCTCCCGCGCTCACGAGCGTAGACCGTCTGATAGCGTTCACGATCGCTCGCTTCACCGGGTCGATCGATATAGGGGGGAAGCGGCACTTCTCCGTGGCTCTCAATCAGCTCCCACGGATCGCCTGCCCCTTCCAGACGTACCCGCCGGCTGCCGTCCTCGAACGAGTCCTCGATGATGACCGTGAACTGCTCGCCGATCTCTACCTTGCGGCCAGGCTTCAGCTTGCCGCCCGGCCGCACGAGCGCCTGCCAGACCCGGTCACCTTCGTATTCCGGCAGGGGCCTGAGGAGCAGGACCTCGGCCCGGGCGCCCGTCGGCTTGCGGCCCAGCAGACGAGCCGGGAACACGCGTGTATCGTTGAGCACCAGGGCATCCCCGGCGGCCAGGTAGGTCAGCAGGTCCGGGAAACGACGATCCGAGAGCGATCCCGTGGCCCGGTCGAGAACGAGAAGTCGGCTCTCGTCCCGCTGATCCGCCGGGTGGCTGGCGACCAGGTCCTCGGGAAGCGGGTAGTCGAAGTCAGCCGTACGGAGGTCGGAACCGTCCTCAGCCGTCATCCCCGAACAGCCCCGCCTGGGCGGACTTCCCTTCTGAGGGAAGAGCGTACCCGAAGCGTTGAAAGGCCCGAGGGGTGGCGACGCGGCCGCGGGCCGTCCGGTCGAGATAGCCGTTCTGGATCAGGTAGGGCTCGTACACTTCTTCGAGCGTGGAGGCATCCTCGCCGATCGCGACGGCCAGCGAATTCAGCCCTACTGGTCCTCCACCGAAGTTCTCGATGATCGCCCGGAGGACGCGGGCATCCATTTCGTCGAGGCCGTACTCGTCGACGTTCAGCATCTCGAGCGCCCGCCGCGCCGTTTCGCCGTCTATCCGTCCGTCCGCCTTCACCTGGGCGTAGTCGCGCACCCGACGGAGAAGACGGTTGGCGATCCGCGGGGTCCCGCGTGACCGGCGCGCGATCTCAGCCGCGCCCTCGGCGTCCACCGACACCGAATAGATGTCGGCAGAACGCTTGACGATCTGCAGCAGATCTTCAGGCGGATAGTAATTCAGGCGCTCGATCACTCCGAACCGGGCCCGCATCGGCGGCGTGAGAAGGCCGAATCTCGTCGTCGCCCCCACGAGGGTGAATGGCTCGATCTTCATCGACACGGTCTGGGCACGCACTCCCTCGCTGAGCCGAATCTCGATCCGATAGTCCTCCATCGCCGGGTACAGGTACTCCTCGACGATGGGGCGCAACCGATGGATCTCGTCGATGAACAGGATGTCGCGATGCTCGAGGTTGGTCAGGATGGCAGCCAGGTCACCCGGCTTCTCGAGCACGGGGCCCGAGGTGATCTTGATGTTGGCCCCGAGCTCATGGGCCATCAGGATGCCCAGTGTGGTCTTGCCGAGTCCGGGAGGGCCGAAGAACAGCGTGTGGTCCAGGGCCTCCTTCCGCTGCAGGGCCGCCCGGATGTACACGTCCAGGCCCTCTTTCAGCTTCTCCTGTCCGACGAACTCGTCCAGTCGCTTCGGCCGAAGCGATTTCTCCATGCTTGTCTCGCCGTCCAGCGGCTCCGGGGTGGTGACTTCGACGCGCTCGGACATGGACTCTCCCGCTACCCGTTCACAGGTGCCGCAAGGCGACGCGGATCATCTCCTCGATCGCCACCTCACCGTCCAACTCGCGCCGCGCCGCGCTGAGCGCCGACTCGCTCTCGAGCAGAGAGTAGCCGAGGGCCCGGAGAGCTTCCAGCGCCGCCGTCCCACCCTCCAGCGGCTCGTCGGCCGATCCGGCCGTCACCAGGTCCTCGAGCTTGTCGGCCAGATCCAGGGCCATGCGTTCCGCCGTCTTCCGGCCCACTCCGCTCACGAGTTGC
>JAUVTH010000061.1 GCA_030601615.1 Gemmatimonadota bacterium | reverse complement strand
TTGTCACGACCACTCGATCCGCATCCACACCCCACACCCGATCACCCGCGCCCGCCGACGGCCGCGGCGGTGATCGTTCAGACCACCGCTTCAGTCAATGAGACACGCGAAGCCGGCTCATGGTTGGCTCGCTCCTCTTCGCCGACGATGCGTCCGTCGAACAGGTGAATGGTCCGCTCGGCGTACTCCGAATAGCGGGGGTCGTGGGTCACCATCAGGATGGTGGATCCCTCTGCGTGGAGCTCCTTCAGGAGGTCCATGACCGCCTCACCGTTCGTGGAGTCGAGGTTTCCCGTGGGCTCGTCGGCCAGGAGGATCAGGGGGTCGCCGACCACGGCGCGCGCTGCGGCCACCCTCTGCTGCTGACCGCCGGAGAGCTGCGACGGATAGTGGTCCATGCGGTGGCCCATGCCGACGCGCTCGAGGGCGCGGTGCACTCGGTCCTTGCGTTCGGGGGCGGCCATGCCGCGATACGTGAGCGGCAATTCGACGTTCTCGTATACCGTGAGGTCGCCGATGAGGTTGAAGGCCTGGAAGATGAACCCGATGTGCCGGTTCCGGACCCGGGCCCGCTCCGAGGACGTGAGGTTGCCCACCGGCTCGCCGTCCAGCCAATGCTCTCCGTCTGTGGCCGTGTCCAGCAGCCCGACCAGCGACAGGAGCGTGGACTTCCCGCACCCCGAGGGGCCCATCACTTCGACGAACTCACCGTCGTGAATGTCGAGGTGAATGTCCGCCAGGGCGTACGTTTCCATCTCCTCGGTGAAGAAGACCTTCTGTACTCCCTCCATCCGGATCAAAGGCATCGCTGCCATCTCTAGCTCCCGTTCTCGTCGTCTTCGTCCCGGCGCCGAATCGTCCAACCGAATCGGCGCCCGCTACGCCTCGAAGCGTTCTCGAAGCGTCCCCGTGTCAGAGCTCCTCCAGCGTTAGACAGCACTCGGCCGGCTATGGTTGAATGCTGTCCGGCGCTCCGTCCCATAGCCCTACGCGGTTACGGTGGCGCGGGTTTCAAGTGGACCCCGGAGCGGCCGCCCTGTGCGCCAGGCGCGCCGCCCGCCTAGATTCGAAGCGTTCGTTCTTCAACGCGCGAGAGGAGAAGCGATGCGAGGCAAGATATTGGGGCTGCTGGCGATCGCGGCGATGATCGTGCCGGCCGCAGCCCCGGCGCAGGATGCCGAGGTGGGATTTCGTGTCCTGGAGGTGGGACAGGAGGCGCCCGACTTCCAGCTGACGGGCGCGACCCGGTTCGGTGTGCTCCGTGATCCGGTTCGACTCAGTGACTTCCGCGGCAAGACGGTGGTCCTGGCGTTCTTCCCCCGGGTTCGGACCCCTGGGTGAACGATCCAAATGGAGGCGTACCGTGATCAGTACGCGAGCTTGTTCCGCGGTGGCCGCGACGTAGTTCTACTGGCCGTGAGCACCGATCCGGCGGAAGATCAGTCGGCGTGGGCCAGGGACGCCGAGTTCCCGTTCCTCTTCGCGAGCGATGCGGGATCCGAGGTCGGCAGGAAGTACGGCGCCTACAGAGACCTCGGCGACGGCCGGTTCATCGACAACCGTTCACTTTTCATCATCGATGCAGAGGGCCGTGTCGCGTGGCGGGCGATCCCGTTCCGGGAAATCGACCCCACGGCGTACGAAGAACTGGCGCGGGCGATCGATCGAATCGCACCATCAGACTCGGGGGACGACGCGGACGCTAAACGCTGAGGACCTGCGGCTGGATGGCTGTGCTTTCGCAGCAACCTTCTAGTCGGCGGCTCGAGGGCCAAGCATGGCCACGATGGCAGCTTCGATGTCCTGGTCGCGGCCGAGTCCGGTGTAGGCCACTCGCCCTGCGGAATCAAGGATGACGATGTAGGACGTGGCGGGAGTCTGGAACGCTCGCACGGCCTCGCCGTCGCCGTCCCACAGGGTGGGGAAGGGCACCGGATATTCTTCGAGGTGCTTTCGCACCCGTCGCTCTGACTGGCCCACCCCGACCGCGATCGCGAAGAAACTCACCTCTCCACCGAACTTGCGATGCGCCTCCAGCATCCGGGGGTGCAGGGCTTTGCAGTTATCGCACCACGTGGCCCAGAACTCGAGCAGGACGGGTCCCCGGCCGATGTGCTCCCCGAGATTCACGTCTCCGCCGCTCATGTCGGGGAGAGTGACAGCCGGGGGAACGCTGCCACGCGCGATCCCGATCTGGGCCTCCTGGGCGTCGAGCCCCGTCGGACCGATCGCAGTCACGCAGCCGGCAGCCAGGGCTGCGAAGAACAGCTTTTTCATAGTTGACATGTCGATATCCTCACCAGACCAGCCAGGCCTGGTATATGTAGTACGCCGACATCCCGAGTAGCAGGATCCCGGCGATTCGTTTCACCCAGATCGTCCAGGCACCCGCCTTCGGGAGCCGCCGTGCCGCGCCGGCCGAGACTCCGACTACGAACAGCAAAGCCGTCATGCCCAGAGAGAACACCAGGAGATACAGGAATCCGAGGCCCGCGCTTCCGGTGATCGAGACCCAGGTCAGGACGGCTGCGAAAGCCGGGGCGCCGCACGGGGCGGCTACCAGGCCGGACGTGGCCCCGAGCAGAAAGACGGCCGGGTACGAGCCTCCGCCGAGGCCACCGGCCCAGGCGACGAGTCGCTGCGGCGCGGCGACCGGTATGACGTCCAGCATGGCGAGCCCGAAGACGGCCAGGAGGCTCGCGATGAGCAGTCGGGCCCACACACTCGAGGCAATCGTCCCGAACAGCTGGCCCGTCAGTCCTGCCAGGAGACCCACGACGGCGTAAAGCAGGGCGAGCCCCGCGATGTAGGCGAGGGTCAGCCCGATCACGCGCGATCGAGGCGCTTCCTCCCCCGCCGCCCCCGAGATGATCCCCACCGTGATTGGGATCATGGGGTAGATGCAGGGCGTAAGGCTGGTCAGCACACCGGCTCCGAAGAGCAGGGCGAGCGCGGCGGCGGGCTGAGCCGCCAGCGTGTCGCCGAGCCCCACCTGCAGGGCCAGATAGTGCCAGGTCATTCCCGTTCTCTCCTCCGGACGCGTGCATCTTGCGCGAGCGGCTCAGTCCGTCGCACGGTGCATCCGAAGAACCGGGACCTGCCCGATCCGGTTCCGGGCCAGGAGTCCCGGGTCAGGCCGGCGACGGCTCGGGCTCAACTGTCTCCTGGCCGACGTCGAGAGGCTGGACGAGGATGTCCCGGGCGATTTCCAGGTCGAGCGCCAGCTCGGTCTCACCGATCTGGATCACGCACGCTGGCTGCTGCTGCACGAGTGTGATCTCCGCCCCGGAAGCGAGACCGTAAACCGTCAGCGTACGGTGACGGTCCGTCACGGTGGAGCCCAGACACAGCACCTTCGCCTTCTGTCCCGGCCGGAGCTCGGCGGCCGTCCGGACGCCCGGGGGAAGGCCGGTTACGGTCGGGAGGCGGCGACGAAACAGGCGCTTCACGAATGAGACGGCCGGAGGCGTCTCCGGAAACTCGTACTCGCATGCAGGGCAACGAATGAGGTGGCACAGCGCTCCCAGGGGACACCCGTGCGCGCACAGCGTGTCCGTTCGCTCGAATTCGAATCCGCACATCGGGCAGGTCAGATAGTCGATAGCCATCGTCCCACGTGGTTCACGAGACCGCCCACGAACAGGGCGAAGGGAAAGATGAACGCGACCATGCCAAACGCAACACGTTTGCCGTGCTCCTTGGCGATGATGAGGAGCGTCGCGAAGCACGGCATGAAGAGCGTGATCGTGACCATGGCGACCAGGATCTGGTGCGGCGTCAGAATCGGGTTCGGTCCCGTGACTGCGTCGAGGATGTAGACTGCCCCGAAGTCACGACGCATGAAACCCACGAGGAACGCGTTGGACATGTCGGCCGGGAGACCGAGCCAGCCGGTAACGAGCGGCCTGGCCCAGACGGAGATCCTCGTGAGAAGGTCAAACCGGTCCATGACGAACAGGACCGCGGTCCCGACCACGAACACCGGGATTACCTCGCGCAGGTACCAGTCGAGGCGCGTCGCCGTCTTGGTGAGCACGTTGCCGATCTGCGGCCGGCGCATCGGTGGGATCTCGAGGATGAAGTCGCTCGTATCGCCGGGGAACACGCGAGCCGACAGCCAGCCGACCAGCAGCAGGATGCCCGTCATCAGGCCGAGCCATACCAGCGCGCCGGTGGGAGAGAGCGCCGCCATGAGGGCCAGCAGCACTCCGAGCTGAGCCGAGCACGGAACCGCCAGCGCCAGGAGCATCGTGGTGACGAGCTGCTCCTTGCGTGTCTGGAGGATCCGGGTCGTCATCGTGGCCATCGTGACGCAGCCGAGTCCCAGGATCATGGGAAGCACGGCCTTCCCGTTGAGGCCCATCACCCGAAACACGCGATTCATCATAATGGACATGCGCGCGAAGTAGCCCGAGTCCTCCAGGATGCTGAACACGAAGAAGAACACCGTCACGATCGGAAGCACGATCGCGAACGCATAGCTCAGTGCCATCGTGATGAGTCCGAACGGGCCCACAAAGAAGTCGTGCAGGAGCTGCATGAGCTTCTGCACCAGCGTGAGCCGGGCGTCTGCCGGCACCGTGTAGGCAGGCCGGATCACCTCCCTGTCGAGCTCCATGATCGCCACGTTGTGCGCCGGAGAGACGGGAAGCGACATCGTGTACGGAACGTTCTCCACCACGTGCTCGTGGGGGAAAGGGAGCACCGCGTCGGTCGCCCGGATGGCTACCGGGCTGATCCGCTGCTCGAAGACCGCGATCTCGAGGGCGTCCACAAGGGTACCCGCGCCGAACAGTCCGACGAACCAGAACACGGTCAGAAGGATCGCAGCGAGGAAGAACATTCCTTTGATCGGGTGCATCGCCCAGAAGCCCAGGCGAATCCCGAACGAGGCGCCCTTGGGCTGGTCGATCGCGTAGGTCTCGGAGATGATCTCGTTGACCCGGGACAGCCGATCCTGGGCGCCACCCAGTTGCGGCTGCGGCCCGGCCACGGTGTCCACGCTGGTCGGCGGGCCGTTGTGGAGGATCTGCAGATCCGGCACCCGGGCCCGCGCGAGCGCTGCGATGAGATCTTGCGTACCCTCGTTCCGCGGAGCGACGGTGACGACGACCGGAATGCCCAGGATCTGGCTCAACCGGTCCGCGTCGACACGTCCTCCGCGTGCCTCGAGTTCGTCGTACATGTTGAGGACGAGGACCATGGGGCGCTGCAGCTCGACGAGCTGCAGGGTCAGGAGAAGCGCCCGGCGCAGGTTCTTGGCATCGGCGATTTGCACGACCGTCGCGGCGGGGTTATCGGTGAGCAGTCCCCGGGTGACGCGCGCCTCATCGCTCCGGGGAGACAGATCGTTCAGGCCGGGCGTGTCGACGACTTCCTGCTCGAAACCGTTGAATGACGCACGAGCGCGAACCAACTCGACCGTCGTGCCGGGATAATTCGACACGGTGACGTAGCGCCGGGTGAGGTTCCGGAATAGCAGGCTCTTGCCGACGTTCGGGTTGCCTACCAGTACGATAGAGCACTCCGCCGCCGGTATCTCGGTAGTGGTCGGCACGTCTCCGATTCACTGTTCAGTTTAGAATGAAACTCAATCTCGTTTAGGGTCCGGTGGAAAGCAACATTGGAGACCGGTATCTGACGGCCAGGGTCACGCCGCGAACGAGCATGAGAGCGACGATGCCCCACCACACTCCCGTCAGGCCCCAGCCCATCGGGAGGACGAGAAGCAGGATCGCGGCGGCGCAAAGTGCCGAAACAGCCATCTGCACGGCGAGGAACCGGAAGCGTTCCGCTCCCATGAACACCCCGTCCCACACAAACACGATGGCGTTCAGCGGCTGCATGGCTACGACGAAAGGATAGATACCAGCCAGGGCGGCCAGCACAGCCGGATCATTCGTGAACAGCCTGGTGAGCACGGGAGCGAGAAGATAGAACAGGCCGCCGAGGGCGAACCCTGACGCCAGCCCCCACACGAGCAGCCGGTTGGAGGCGCGCCGGGCCATCGTGATGTCGCCGCTGCCCCGGTACCCGGCGACCAGCGCCTGGGCCGCCACCGCCAGGGAGTCCACGATCATGGCGAGCAGCAGCCAGATCTGCGTGCCCACCTGGTGCGCTGCGACCTGGACCGTTCCGACACGGGTGGCCACGGCCGTTGCCAACGTCATCGTGCCGACGAGCGCGAGGGTGCGGAGGGCCAGTTCGCCCCCGACCCGGAGGAACGGTCGGATCTCCGCCAGACGCGGCACCCGCGGCTGGATTCCCAGCTCGCGCCGTCTGCTACGGAGCAGGAGGTGTACGAACCACAGGGCCCCCGTCCACTGGGCGATCAGTGTGGCCAGCGCGGCGCCCCGAAGTCCCCACCCGAAGCCGAAGATGAACAGTGGGTCGAGCACGAGGTTCACCACGTTCAGCGCCAGCGTGACGAGCAGCGGGGTCCGCATGTCCTGATATCCGCGGAAGGCTCCGTGACCAGCCGTGACCAGCAGAACGGCAGGTCCCGCGAGCGCTCGTATGCGGAGGTACGAGAGAGCCGGCTCCCTCAGATCCGGTCCAGCTCCCATCAACGCGACGATCGGACCTGCCAGCGCCTCGAGCATGAGCGTCGCGACTCCGCCGACCACCACGGCCAGCAGGAGCGCCTGCAGTACGATGTCACCGGCCCCGGTCCGGTCACCCCGGCCCACTGCGCGGGCCACCATGGGTGTGGTCCCGTACGCAAGGAAATTGAACACGATGAACGACATTGCGAAGATCGATGTGTTCACACCGAGGGCCGCGAGGGGGACTACACCGAGCCGACCGACGAACACGGTGTCCACCATGGACACCAGTGGGTCGGCGGCCAGGGCGCCGAGGGCGGGGACCGCCAGTCGCAGGATATCCCGATCCAGTCGGGCCGCGGTCGTTGAATGCATGGCCGTGTAGAGTGTCGGTGTGCCCGGCTGCCCACAAGGAGCGCATCCGGGAACGGAATCCCAACCCTCGCCGGTCTCGTACTATCCATGAGAGTGGAGTCGGATCAAACAGGTATGTGGCAAGCCAAAAGAGTGAGGCTGGAATGACGAACGACACATGGACGTGCCGGACGCGTGGCTATCTCGGTATGGTCGGTGTCCTGGTCGGCTCGGTTTTCCTCTCCGCGGGGATGGCCAGCGCGCAGGACCGGACGATTGCGAACGACGACTGGTGCAACGGGCACGACCGACACGAAGGCGAGTCCGTCTGCGAAGTGCGGGAATGGACGATGGGAGCGCCGGGGGATCTCTCCGTGAACGCACGCCCAAACGGCGGTATCTCAGTCGAGGCGTGGGATCGCGGCGAGATGCAGGTACGGGCCAAGGTCCATGCCTGGGCCGATTCGGACGGTAGGGCACGGGAACTGGTGGATCGTATCGAAGTGAAAGCCGGCGGTTCGATCAGCGCCGATGGTCCGGGGACCGACGATGACGAGGGGTGGTCGGTCAGTTACCGGATCATGATCCCGCGAGACACGGATCTCGACCTCGCCAGCACCAACGGTGGAATCACGATCGAAGGGGTCAGAGGTGAGCTCCGCTTCCAGACGACCAACGGCGGCATCCACCTCGAGGACATCGGCGGTGACGTCGAGGGCAAGACGACCAACGGCGGGGTGCACATCGTCCTGACCGGAGACAGGTGGAACGGGAAGGGCATGGAAGTGCGGACCACGAATGGCGGAGTGAAGATGTCGATTCCGTCGGGCTACTCGGCGCACCTCGAGACGGGCACCGTGAACGGAGGCATCAACATCGGTTTTCCGGTAACGGTTCAGGGCAAGATCGATCGGGAGGTTTCGGTGGACCTGGGCAGTGGAGGAGCGACCATCAAGGCCACGACGAAGAATGGCGGCGTGAGGATCACAGAGGGCAGATAACGTTGCATGGCGAAATGCCCGCACGGTGACCAGAAAGCGTCACGAGGGCGACCCGGTGGCATGTTGAATGCCACCGGGGACCAGGGCGCCGACCGCAAGGCCATCGTTGCGGTCGGTGCCTCCTGCTGATCTCATAAGAACGTGTACGGTATTGTGTTACGTGGACAGGTGCAGGTCATCTGTCCGCTCGTTGCATGGTCCTGCGAACCGAGCGGCCGACTCTGGCTCCCGCTTTGCACCTCTAGCGAGCGAAGGCTGGGAGCGGCGTTGCCCGGGCCGCACGCGGGAGCACTTCTAAGAGAAAAAGCCGGTCAGTGCCCCGGAAGCGCCCTCCCGGCCCTCACCACTC
>JAUVTH010000093.1 GCA_030601615.1 Gemmatimonadota bacterium | reverse complement strand
CGCGAGAATCGGGATTCCGTCCATCTCCATTGCGAGGCGAGCGTCCAGTAAGCCTCAGGATCTACGGTGACCAAACACTACACTTCGCGACCCGGTGAAGCAAGTCGAGAAGTGTGTGGAAAGACCACGTTGCGACAGGTTCAGTGACAGTGCGATACGACGCTACAGGAAATGTAGATAACTCACCTCTCACTGTGGATTGTGTGTGAAGATCGTGCGTTGACCCGGTGGGCTCCCGCCGCGAATATCCGCACCAGATCGGCCGATTCCGAGAGCGCGAGCCCACATGTGCACCCCTGCTCTCGTCGGTCAAGTTTTTCAAAACTTTCCGTCCGGCGGATGCCGGCAGCCGCGGTTAGGGACACCTACCGACTCCAGGCGTTATTGGCGCGGTCATCGTCCGGGTACACCTCCCGCGGATCCAGCTGAGCGCCGGTCACCTCGCGGCCCGCCGGCACCCGGTAAGCGTACTCGGGTCCGAGCTTCCACATCTCGACCGGCAGCTTGAGGGTCTCGGATGTGCCGTCCCCGTACTCGATCCTGAGCTCGGCCGGCATCACCATGTCGCCCCGGCTCTCGAGGCGGATCTCCGTCACGCCATCATCGGTCGTCTCGACTCCGCCGATCGCCTGGTCGAGACGGGCCGTCGAGTAGACCCATCCTCGCCAGAACCAGTCGAGGTCCATACCCGAGGCATCTTCCATGAACCGGAAGAAGTCCGCGGGAGTGGGGTGCTTGAAGGCCCAGGCGTGCGTGTACTCGGAGAACGCCCGGTCGAACCGTTCCTTGCCCAAGATCTCGTACTGCAGCGTGTGCAGCATGAGCGCCGGCTTGAAATACGCGGCCCAGAACAGATCGTGCTGCTGGTCTGGCGACAGGGCCATCGCCTGTTCCGTTCCCGGGACCGAGTGGTCCGCCCACAGCTCGAGTGGCTGTACGGAGATCGCGTCGGCGTAAGGCTCGCCCTCGAAGTACACTTCCACTGACTCGATGTCGATGAACGTGTTGAACCCCTCGTCCATCCACGGGTGCAGGCGCTCGTTGGTGTTCACGATCATCGGATACCACTCGTGCCCGAATTCGTGGGTAAGCACCCAGTAAAGGCCCTCCCGGGTCGTCTCGGTGGGCACGAACGTGAGCATCGGGTACTCCATACCGTCGTTCGGTCCCTCGACCGTGGTGGCGTGCGGCCATGGATAGGGGTACAGGCGCTCGGAGAAGTGCTGGATCGTGACCCACGACATCCGGTTGGCCTCCTCCCACAACGTGGCCTCCGGGCGGTAGAAGGTCTGGATCCGGATGCCATTGTAGGAGCTCGCGTCCCACCGGAAGTCCGGCGCCATGGCGAACGCGAAGTCCCGCACGTTCTCCGCCGCGAATCGCCACGTCTTCGATCCGGAAGCCCGCCGGTCACGGTTCGATCGCGCCTCCGAACCGGTGATCACGGCCACCGCGTCTTCCGAGCCGTCCGCTCGGGCCAGCCTCGCCTGCTGCTCGTCCGTCAGCACGGCGTCGGGATTCTGGATCGTCCCGGTGGCGGTCACGACGAAGTTGTCGGGCACCGTGAGGGCGACCTGGAAGCTGCCGTACTCCTGGTAGAACTCCCCGGCGCCGAGGAATGGGGTCAGGTTCCAGCCACTCACGTCATCGTACACGGCAACGCGGGGATACCACTGGGCCACCTGGTACAACGTGCCGTCTCTCCCCATGCGCCCGTAGCCGTACTCGGGCAGGGTCATCCGCCAGTCGATCTCGATCTCCGTCCGGCCTCCGGGGGGCACGGGGTGCGGCAGGTCCACGCGCGCGATCGTTCCCATCACCTCGTGCTCGAGTTCACGATCGCCCGCCGCCACCCGGTCGAGGCTGATGCCGGTTCCGTCCGAGCACGTGAAATCGAACACGGAATCGCCGAACAGGAGGGGCGGCACCTCCAGCACGCGCGCTTCGCTGTCCGGATTGCACAGGTTGGCGTCCAGCTTGAGCCACAGCGTGGAAAGCGCATGCGGGGAGTTGTTGGTGTAGCGGATGGTCTCCGATCCCGTGAGCAGTTGATTCGTTGGATCGAGGGACACGTCGATCCGATAGTCCACCTTCTGCTGCCAGTAGTCTGGTCCGGGTCTTCCTGCGCCCGTCCGAAGCGTGTTCGCCGCCGGCAGATTGAGCGGCCTGAATGGAGACCGCGTCTTCCACCCCGGACCCTCCTCCTGGGCCACCGCCGTCGTCGGCGCGAGGAGGAGAAGGGTGGCGGCGAAAACGATCAAGCGGGGGGCGATGTCGAGCATGCGGCGCGGCTTCATTAGAGCCTCCTCTGCGTCCACCGAACGTGCTGGAAAAAAGGGACCCGGCAAGATGGCACCGGAGACGCCGGACGCTCAAGTGGGCACCCGCCGGTTTGCCGCCTCCCCGCCGCGGGCCCTATCCTGCGTCCGCCGATTGTGGACGACCGCAACCTGGAGACTGGATGGCGACCGACCGACGGCGCAGGTGGATCAGCGTGATCGTCGCGGTAGTCCTGCTTGCCGCGGGCGTTGGTCTGGCCGGCCGCTTCCCCACCGACGGTACTCACTACGGTTTCTGGTCCATCGTACCGCCGATCGTCGCCCTCGTCCTCGCTTTCACCCTGCGCGACGTGATCGCGGCCCTGTTCATCGGGATCGTCCTCGGCGGCGTGATCAGCGGCAAGCTCAACATCGTGCAGGAGTTCCTGATTCCGTCGATCGGCTCGCCCTCGTTCGGTCTCATTCTGCTCGTCTACCTGTGGGCGCTCGGCGGGCTGATCGGATTGTGGACCCGGACCGGCGGTGCACTTCGGTTCGCCGAGTGGGCAGGTGCGAAGGTCGCGCGCGGACCACGCTCCGCGAAGTTCTTCGCGTGGGCGATGGGGATGCTCTTTCACCAGGGCGGCACGATCAGCACGGTACTGACGGGAGCCACGGTACGTCCGGTGGGAGATCGGCACAGGGTGTCCCACGAGGAGCTCTCCTACATCGTCGATTCCACGGCGTCACCGGCCGCGACCGTCATCCCATTCAACGTGTGGCCGATCTACGTGGGTGGGCTCGTCGTGGGGACGGTACCCGTGATCGCCACGCAGGAAGAGGCGATCGCCTTCTTCTTCAAGTCCGTGCCGTTCAACTTTTACGCCATCTTCGCGGTGTTGATGACGTTGCTGTTCGCGTGGGAGAAATGGCCGTGGGTGCCGAAGCGGATGCGGGCCGCAATCCGTCGGGCGCGCGAGACCGGGCGGCTCGATCGAGAGGGTGCAGAGCCCATGGCGGCGGAGGAGCTTACCGAGCTTCGGATTCCCGAGGATTACGAGCCGAGTCTCATCGACTTCTTCGGGCCCGTAGGCACCCTGCTGGCGGTGGCGGTCGTACCGTTCGTCGTCACGTTCTACATCCAGGGGAATCGGGAGTCGCCGTCGCTGCCGATCGCCGAGGCCTTCGTACTCGCCGTGCTCGCGGGGATGGCGATCGCGCTCGCTCGTGGGATGAAGCTGCGTGACGTGATGGACGGGTTCATCAGCGGGTGCAAGGGCGTGACGATCGGTGCGCTCGTGCTGGCCCTGGCCGTAACGCTCAAGTCGGTGGCCGACTCCCTGGGTACGGCCGACTACGTGATGCAGACCGTGGGGCCGTGGGTAAGTCCGGTCGCCCTGCCGGCAGTCCTGCTGGCGGTGACGATGTTCGTCGCTTTCTCGACAGGAACGTCGTGGGGGACGTACGCCGTGCTCTTCCCGGTGGCGATGCCGCTAGCCTGGTCGGTGCATCCGGATCCCGCATTCCTCACACTGTGTTTCGCCGCCGTCACGGGCGGCAGCGTGTTCGGCGACCAGTGCTCGCCGATCTCGGACACGACCATCCTCTCGTCGGTCGCCACGGGCTGCGACCTGATGGATCACGTGATGACCCAGCTTCCGATGGCTATGATGGCGGCGGCCGGAGCGGCCGTGGTGTATACGGTGCTGGCCGCGATGATCGTGTAGCCGGCGAACGGGTCTTCCGCTAGCCACGGGAGCCGGGATCGTGACAACGCCGCTGTCGGAAATTACGTTTGTGCCGGGACAGACAGGAGCCTGGCCGGTTGCGGCCGCAGTCTATTCGGGGAGGATCGATTTGAGTGACAGCGGAGCGAAGTCGGCTCTGATACTGGGCGCATCCAGCGGTTTCGGCGAGGCCGCCGCTCGGGAGTTCGCGAAAGCGGGCTATGACATCTTCGGCGTCCATCTGGACCGGCGAGCCGGCCTGGCGCACGTGGCGGAGATTAGAGCCGAAATCGAGGCCGAGGACGTGAAGGTCGTGTTCTTCAACATCAACGCGGCCAGCGTCGAGAAGCGTGACCAGGTGCTGGACGAGATCGCCGACCAGGTCGAGCCCGGCTCGATCCGCGTGCTGCTCCATTCGCTCGCCTTCGGTACTCTCAGGCCTTTCGTGGCGCAGGATCCGGCAGCCTCGATGACGATGGAGCAGATGGACATGACGCTCACCGTCATGGCGCACACGCTCGTGTACTGGACGCAGGGCCTGGTTCGGCGGGAACTCATGGGGCAGGGCGGCCGCATCTACGCGATGACGAGCTCGGGTGGAGATCGCGTCATTCCGTCCTACGGAGCCGTGTCAGCGGCCAAGGCCTCCCTGGAGTCGCACTGCCGGCAGCTGGCCCTGGAGCTCGCGCCCCACGGGATCACGGCCAACTCGATCCGGGCGGGAGTCACCGACACTCCCGCCCTGCGGAAGATCCCGGGCGCGGAGCACATGATCGAGGAAGCCAGGCAGCAGAACCCCTACGGCAGGCTCACCACCACACAGGACGTGGCCCGATGCATCGTCGCCCTGGCAGCCGACGGCACGGCCTGGATGACAGGCAACGTCATTCGCGTGGACGGGGGTGAGGACTTCGTGGGATCCATGCCAACCTCGGGTTGATAGCATGTTCAGGAAGAAAGAAGAAGACGAGAGTCTGGCGAAGCTGGCCACCTGGGCCGTGCGGAACCGAACGCGGGCGCTGAGGAACGAGATTGCCCGGCCGTGGCGACGCGGCCGGAGCACCCCGGAGGCGGAGGTCGGTCGGTGGGTCGGCCTGGGTCTCGCTCTGGGCGCTCTCGTTCTGGGGGCCGGTCTCGCGATCCTCACGACGCTCTCCGAGGATTAGCAGCCTGTTGATAGTACCGGTCTGCGGGGTCCAGATGGCGCCTCGACGCGGAGACCTCGAAGCCAACGTCAGGATGTTCGAGGCCGGCTTCGCGGCTGCGGTGGCGGAGGGAGCCCGGCTTGTCGTGTTCCCGGAGGCGTCGCTCACGGGCTACGTGTACCACGACAAGGAATCCGCGAGATCAGCGGCCATCCGCGCCGACGGGCGCGAGCTGGCCAGCGTCGCGGAAGCCTGCCGCAAGGCGGGCGCGTGGACGGTCGTCGGGGCGATCGAGAGGGACGGCGACCTGCTGCGCAACTCCCTGTTCCTGGTCGGGCCTGACGGTCCGGTCGGCCGCTATCGTAAGCTTCATACGCTGTGCCTCGGGGTGGACCGCTTCACGACACCTGGTACGGAGCCGCCTCCCGTGTTCGAGACCCCCGTGGGCCGTCTGGGTCTCAACATCTGCTACGACGGGACGTTCCCGGAAACGGCGCGCGCGTTGAAACTGGCCGGCGCACAGTTGATCCTGCTTCCCACCAACTGGCCAAACCTTCGCCTGAAGCGCGAGCAGGTGCAGATCCGGGCGTACGAGAACCACGTGAACTATCTAGCCGTGAGTCGGGTCGGGGTCGAAGAGGGCGTCGTGTTTCACGGCGGCAGCGTGGCGGCCGATTTCCGCGGAGAAATCGTGGCGACACTCGGCGATGGTCCGGGGCTCATGCATATCGAGTTCGACCTCGCGGCGGCCGACGCCAACCGGGTGGTGGAGAAGGACGGGGAGTACGAGTACGACTACGTGGCGGATCGGCGGCCGGAGGTGTACGGGCGACTGACGGTCACGCCTCCGGCAGGCGTGCCGAGCGGAAGTCGACGCGCCTAGAGCGG
>JAUVTH010000096.1 GCA_030601615.1 Gemmatimonadota bacterium | reverse complement strand
GTCAGGCTGACCAGGAACAGAAGGGCCTCAACCACCATGACGGTTCCTCACACGAATGATGTGGAAAACCGTCCCTTCGGTCGACACGGCACGGGCACCCCTGTGGATAACTGTGGATAATTGGCCACTCGAAGTGGGAGGAAGCAAGTACAAGTCCATGAACCGGTTACGATGTCATGCCAACTGGCTCTGGACTGATCCGGCATCGCGTTCAGCCGGCTTCTCCCCATGTTTGGCGGTGCCAACGGGCTTTTCCGCGCCCTGTCCGCCCATGTGGAGTTGTCCGTCCACCTGACCACCTTCGTCGAGCTTGATTCTCCTGCTGCGAATGTCGCCTTGAATGCGGCATGTAGCCTGCAATTCGATGCGGCTGTCGGCGCTGATGCTGCCGTTGACCCGACCGGCCACGATCGCATCCTGGGTGACGACGTCGCCCAGAACGACCCCTTCCTTGCCGATCACAACGCTCTTGGCCGCCTTGACCGAACCTTCGATCTGACCCTCGACACGAATGGTGCCGTCGCTCGTGCAATCCCCGACTACTTTCATGCCGGGCCCGATGATCGACACGACGTCGCCGACGTCCCTCGTCGAGGCGTCCGTCCGGTTCCTCGTCTTCGTCATCTCGCTCATTCCTTTCACTGTCCCTTCCGGGTCTCGCCGCGGCTCGACCCACCTTCATCGGGTCGCTGAAGAACCCTGTTCAGGTCCCTTCCACAAGATAATCGAGCGGGTCCACGGGTACGCCTTCGCGCTCGATCTCGACGTGCAGGTGCGGAGCGGTCGATCGACCGCTGTTTCCCGACAGGGCAATCACCTCTCCCACCTCCACCGAGTCGCCCGGGTCCACGAACAGCCACGAGTTGTGCGCGTACAAACTGCTCAGATCATCGTCGTGTGCGACGCGCACGTACAATCCGTACTCCGGGTCGTCTCCCGTCTCGGTGACCCGCCCGGTACGAGCAGTGCGCACGTACGAACCGACCGGCACGGCGATGTCCACGCCCACATGCTGGCCCGGCGGAGCGGCAGTCGTGTCCCCGAAGCTCCGCGTCACGAAGCCCTGTTCGACCACCGGCCACACAAAGCCTGCGCCGGCTTCCTGTTCACTTACGCGCCGCTCGCTCGCTTCTTTCTCAGAAAGTGGCGGGAGAAGAATGTCACGTTGCGACCTTCCGAGCTCTCCTCCCATCACCGCTCTCAGCTGCCGGTACTCGGCCTCGAGTCGCTCGACACGCTCTGCTACGACCCTCATTGCCGCATTTTCACGCTGCAAGTCGGAGACCTCCGCTTCCAGAGTCTCGATCTCGCCCCCGGAAGCCAGGTTGCCCACCCACCGGCCGGTGCCGAAGAAGGCCGCGCCGAGGGCGGTCAGCAGCACCGTTGCCAGCAGGATCACCTTCGCTCGCGAGAGCGCCACTGTGCGGGACTGGACTTCTCCTTCCTGCACCACGATCAGCGTCCAGCGCCGGCGTCCTTCCGCGTTCATCGCTCTCCGAACAGTTCGTCGGCGTCGGCCGCGCCAAGAAGCTCGCGCGACACCCGCTCGAATTCATCCGGGTCATGAAACGGAATTCGGATCTCGCCCTGGCTGCGTGAGCGCAGCGTGATCTTGACGTTCGTCCCATACGCGCGGGACAGGAGCACGGCCGCCTTGCGGGCAACGGGATCCTCGCGCGCCGGTCCTCGCTTAGCGCCCGGGGGTCCTCGCTTCTTGCCAGTTCGCGCCCGGGACTCGGTCTCGCGGACCGACAGCCTCTTCGCTACAACTTCCTGCGCGAGCGCGACCTGATCGGCCGCTCCCTCGACCGACAGAATGGCCCGGGCGTGCCCGGCGGTGATCGCCCCTTCGGTCAGCAGGTCACGAACCGCAGCGGGAAGCGTGAGAAGCCGCAGCGCGTTCGCCACGGTCGAGCGGTCCCGTCCCACCCGCTTCGCCGCTTCTTTCTGAGTGAGACCGAAGCCGTCGATCAACTGCTGGTAACCGACGGCCTCCTCGAGCGGGCCCAGATCTTCTCTCTGGAGGTTCTCCACGAGTGCGACGACCAGCATCTGCTCGTCGCTGAGTGGCCTGACGATCGTGGGCGCTTTATCCCAGCCGAGACGCGTGAGCACTCGCCACCGACGCTCGCCCGCCACCAGCTCGAAGTCGAGACCGGCCGGCCGGACTACCAGGGGCTGCAGCAATCCGTTTTCACGAATCGACGCCTCGAGCTCGTCGAGGGCCTCGCCCTCGAATTGCCTGCGCGGCTGGAATGGGTTCGGTCGGATACGGCCTACCTCGATTTCCCGGATCGGCATTTTGCCGGATGCCGGCTCTTCCAGGTATTCCCCCAGAAGGGCGCCCAGTCCTTTGCCCAGGCGCCGTGCTTCAGGTTTGGGCAACGACGGCCTCCTTCCTCTCTTCGTCCCGGCGCACGATTTCCGACGCCAGGCTGAGATATCCCCGGGCACCGGTCGACAGCACATCGTACAGCGCGATCGGTTGTCCGAAGCTCGGCGCCTCGGCGAGCCGAACGTTCCTGGGAATCCAGGTCTTGAAGACCTTTGCCCCGAAGTACTCTTCCGCCTCTCCCTTCACCTGCTTGGACAGGTTGAGGCGTGAGTCGAACATCGTCAGCAGCACCCCTTCAATGCCCAGTTCCGGATTGATGCTCCGCTGAACGATCCGCACCGTGTTGAGCAGCTGGCTCAGCCCCTCGAGAGCGTAAAACTCGCACTGGATGGGGATCAGTACGGTGTCTGCCGCTACAAGGGCGTTCAGCGTGAGCAGGCCGAGGGAGGGAGGAGAATCGATGAGGACGTACTCGTATCGGTCCCGGATCGGCTCCATGAGCTCGCGCAGTACGCGCTCCCGCCGTGGTCGCTCGATCAACTCGACCTCTGCTCCGGCGAGATCCCGGCTCGCCGGGACCACATCCAGCAGGGGGAAGTGGACTGCTGGCCGAATTGCGTCTTCCAGGGCCTGCCCATCCACGAGACAGTCGTACACGTCCGGCGCGCCGCCTTCTCTGGCGATCCCGAGGCCGCTTGAGGCGTTGCCCTGCGGATCACAGTCGATGACGAGCGTCTTCTTCTCCGCGATCGCCAGGGAGGCACCCAGGTTGATGGCGGTCGTGGTCTTGCCGACTCCGCCCTTCTGGTTAGCTATGGCGATGACACGCGACATCCGCACTCCGCGCTAAAACGTTGCCACTAAACAAGTTACCGCCACCTCCGTATCGGGGCGGCGTCACCTCGAGAACCTCAGCCCGTTCGGTGAGGGCCTTCCTGTTCCGTGGGGGCGAGGAATATACGGCGGGTCCGTGCGTGAGCCAAGAAATCGATGTTGCACGTGAAACATCTTGCGACTCCGCGGCTCCTGTGTTGCACGTGAAACAACAGCACTCAAGTGATCTCGCAGTCTCCGGCAACAAGCCTCTGTCCGCGCTTCCGTACCTCCACGAGTAGGTTCTGAAGATCAGAGGGAGACACTCCTGGAATGCGTGCCGCCTGCCCCACGGTCTGCGGCCTGACGGCGGAGAGTTTCTGCCTCGCTTCAAGGGACAACGACCCAAAGTCCAGATATGGGGCATCCGGAGGCAGCAGCATACCCTCCCGCTCGGCCAAAGCAGCCGCTCGTTCTTCCTCGCGACGAATGTAGCCGTCGTACTTCACCTCCATCTCAACGACCGCGAGTGCATCAAGCCCGAGGCCCGGATCCCGAACGGGACCGTCCTCCGCCACCAGCTCCCGAAGCCTCACCTCGGGCCGGCGCACGACACGGTCCAGTGGCTGTCGCTCGGTAAGCGGGCTGCTATTTCGGTCAACCAGCCACTCGTTGGCTTCGGCAGGATCGATCCGCTCCTCTCGAATCCATCTGCGGGTCCGCTCGAGGTCCTCCAGGTGTCCGTCCAGACGCTCCAGCTCCTGCTCCGACAGCAGACCAAGCCGCTCCGCGACCGGGCCCATGCGCATCAGCGCGTTGTCCTGTCTGAGCATCAGCCGGAATTCAGCTCGTGACGTGAACAGCCGATATGGTTCGTCTACTCCACACGTCACGAGGTCGTCCACGAGCACCCCGATGTACGCTTCATTCCGCCCGGGTACCCACGGTTCCCGCTCAAGCGCTGCGTGCGCCGAATTCACCCCCGCGACGACTCCCTGTCCGGCGGCCTCTTCGTAACCCGTCGTGCCGTTGACTTGACCCGCCAGGTACAGTCCATGCAAGCACTTGAGCTCCAGCGTTCGCCTGAGCTGCAGAGGAGGGAAGAAGTCGTACTCGATTGCATAGCCGGGCTGCGTCATGCGGGCGTTCTCCAGGCCCGGCACCGCACACAGGAACTCACGCTGAACGTCCGGAGGTAACGACGTGGAGAGGCCGTTTACGTACAGCTCTGAGGTTTCCAACCCTTCCGGTTCGAGAAACACCTGGTGTCCACTCGCCTCAGGGAACTTGACGATCTTATCTTCGATCGACGGGCAGTACCGCGGCCCCTGTGAAGCGAGCACCCCTCCGTACAGAGCCGATCGATCCAGGTTGGATTGGACGATCTCCTTTACTTTCTCACCCGCGCGCGCGATCCAGCATGGCCGCCTCGCGAGCCCTCCGCTCGCTTCCCAGTGCGAGAAGCGATATCCGTCCTCCTCCCCGTCCTGGCGCTCCAGGCGGTCAAAGTCCACACTCCGGCCGTCCACACGCGGTGGCGTGCCTGTCTTGAAGCGTTGCGCCTCCAATCCCAGGTCGCGCAACTGATCTGCCAGCGCCACGGAAGGAGCGTCTCCCGCCCTTCCCGCAGCATACTCCTTCTCGACACCGATCCGAATTCTGCCACGCAGGAACGTGCCAGCCGTGAGCACGACGCTGCGTGCAGCGAACTCACTGCCGTCCGCACATACGACTCCCGAGACCCGTTCTCCTTCCACGCGTAGCGCTGAAACAGTCCCCTGGAACATCTCCAGCCCGCGCTGCTCCTCCAGCAGCGCGCGGATCTCTCGCGAATAGAGACCTCTGTCGCATTGGGCCCTCGGCGCCCAGACCGCTGGCCCCTTGCTGCGATTCAGCATACGGAAGTGAAGCGTGGTCCGATCCGCGGCTTTTCCCATAAGTCCGCCCAGTGCATCTACTTCCCGCGCCACGGTTCCCTTCGCAATACCTCCGATCGCCGGGTTGCACGACATCTGTCCGACCCGTGCGAGAAACGACGTCACGAGCAGAGTCCTCGCGCCGGCCCTCGCGGCAGCGTTCGCGGCCTCCGAGCCTGCGTGGCCCCCGCCAATGACGATCACGTCGTAGTACATTCTCCTCCTGATCCGTATCCCCGGTTTCGGAGCCGCGCCAAAGTCGCGGTTCCCGCTTCCGTGGACCCCTCCTCAGCATCGGGCCGCGCGGCCCGCCAAACTAGGGAAGATCGGTCGATGCAGCCAAGTATGGATGAGTCACGGGTCGGCTTTGTCCTCGAGGGCCGTGTGCAGGCGGTCGGTTTCCGGTGGTGGGCACAACGCTCGGCAATCCGGCTCGGCCTGCGCGGCACCGTGCGCAACCGACCGGACGGTTCCGTGGAAATACATGCCGCGGGCCCTCCCCAGGCACTGCAGCTGTTCGTCGCCGCACTCCGTACCGGGCCGCCGGGCGCCCGGGTGAATGTCATGCGCCCGATCACCTCCACCACCGAGTTGCCCGCAGACTTCCGCGCGATCCTCTGAGGCGGGCACTTTTTCACATTGCAGGTGTATCCCCGTAGCATTCCAACACCTACGCCCGGAGGATGAACGGATCATGATAGAGCTGCCAGACGTCGAGCGAATGATCGACGCCTTTGCCGGATACGCCACCGGGAAGACCGTGTCCGTTGTCCTGATTGACGACAAGGAGACCGTCGACCTGGGTGCCGATCAGGCCGCCGAGCACATCCAGGGCCACGCCATC
>JAUVTH010000001.1 GCA_030601615.1 Gemmatimonadota bacterium | reverse complement strand
TCAACTGGTCGTAGCGGAATCGGGGGATCGTCCACCGGATGAACATGAAGAACACGACGAACTGCGTCGGCTTCAAGGTAAATGCCACTACCGTCAGCAGAGTCTTCCGCCAGGTGGGATCCCCGACCACCGTGCCATCGGCCAGCCCTCGGATGGGATCTCCCTGCCAGAAGGGAATGTCCCACCCTCCGAAGAAGAACACGGAAATCAAAGCCCCGGTCGTAATCAGGTGGAAATACTCGCCAAGAAAAAACATACCGAATTTCATGGATGAGTATTCCGTGTGGTATCCACCCACGATCTCGGCTTCGGCTTCCGGTAGATCGAACGGAACTCGGTTCGTTTCCGCAAGGCCCGAGACCAGGAGGAAGAACCCGGACACCATCAGCGGAAGAATGAACCACATTCCGTACGTTTCCGGTCCCGCGGTAAACGACTGCTGCATCGACACGAGAACCGGCATCTCTACGTTGCCCGCAAGCATCAAGACCGGGACCAGGCTCATCCCGAGGCCGATCTCGTAACTGATCATCTGCGCCGAGCCCCGCAACCCACCAAGAAACGAGTACTTGCTGTTCGAGGACCAGCCGGCCATCACCACCCCGTACACGGCCAGCGAAGAAATGGCCAATACGTACAGGAAACCGATCGGTACGTCAGCCACGATCATGTCCACACGGCCCCAGCGTGTCGGTAACGGGGACCCTAGCGGAATGACTCCGAACAGCACCGTGGCCGGAAACAGGGCCAGGGCCGGTGCGAGGATGAAGAACTTCTTGTGCGCCGCTCCCGGCGTGACCTCTTCCTTCAGGATGAACTTGAGGCCATCGGCCATGACCTGCAGAAGACCCAGAGGACCAACTCGGTTAGGACCACTCCTGTCCTGCATGAAACCGGCGACCTTCCGCTCCATGTACGTCGACAGCGCGACGCCAAGCAGAAGGATGATGAAGAAAACGATGGTCTTCAGGATCGTGGCGACGACGAAGGCCGTGCCGGTGACCGCCTCCATTCTGCCCCCTATTCCACAGCGACGGCCGGCTGCCCGGCCTCGCTGAGAAGTTCACCCCTGAGGCCGAGTCCGCTCCACGAGAGATTATCCATCCCTGTCGTGCCCGCGGCCATCGTCTGGAACGCAGCTCTCGCATCGAGGACGCCCTCGCCCACCCCCCGGTGCTCGAGCAGCCGACTCAACGACATCCACGCCGGACGAGCCACGCCCGGGGCTCTCAGGGCCTGGTGGAAACGCTGCACTCGCCCTTCGTAGTTGACGAACGTCCCCTCCATCTCCAGCACCGAGGTCATGGGAAGGATCGCCGTCGCGTTGACCATCGCCGGATACAAGTGCGACCCCACGCACAGGAAGAAGCCGGCGTTCGCTCCGTAGTCGGCCGGAGCGTCGGCAAGGGCATCGCCCAGCACGATCAGCACCCCGCCGTCCGGTACATCCGCAAGCTCGTCGGAGCGCTTGAATCCATGCAGCTCCGCGCCTGTCACGTTCGGTGCCCGGTCAGCCCGGAGCTTGAGTTTCGGGAATCCCGGGAGAGTGATCTCTTCACCCTGCAGTACACGGAACGTGCCGCCGTCGATACCCAGCTCGCTGAGCAGACCCCGCATATAGAACAGGCTCTCGTTGGCCGCTCCCCCGGACACTACCGCCGCGCCGTCTCCCGCCTCGAGCCGTCCGGCGATCCATGTGAGCGCCTCGTTCCAGCTCGCCGGCTCCAGCTCGCCGTCCACCCGGATGAGCGGTGCCTCGGCCCGCACTCCTCGGTTCGCCATGACCAGGTGTCGGCGGCCGTGGTCACACATCCAGTAGGAGTTCACGTCCGGGTTCAGACGGGGCTTCGTCCGGACGATCTGATTCTCCTTGACGTTGATGTCGATGTTGCAGCCGGTCGAGCAGCCGGGACAGATTCCGGGCGACGAGTCCATGTCCCACGCCCGCGCCTTGAACACGAAATCCTCGTGAACCAGTGCACCGACCGGGCACACGTCCACGATGTTGCCGCGGAAGGCGTTATCCAGGTCCTTGCCGGGGAACGTGTCGATGTAGGCCTTGTGTCCGCGCTGAGCCACGACGAGCGCGTTGTCCCCGGCCAGTTCTTCCATGAACCGCACGCACCGGGTGCACACGATGCATCTGTCACCGAAGTACAGGATGTCGTCCGCCACGCGATCGCGTCCGAGCACTAGCTTGGCTTCAGCGTAACGGCTGCGCAGCTGGCCCGTCTCGAAAGCGTAGTCCTGCAACATGCACTGACCCGCGGCGTCACAGATCGGGCAGTCGAGCGGGTGGTTCAGCAGCAGGAATTCGATGACTGACTTCCTGGCCGTTTCCGCCGTCTCGCTCGTCGTGTACACGACCATGCCGTCCTGCGCAGGAAAGACGCACGACGGCTGCAGCTTGGGCTGGCCCTCGATCTCCACGAGACACATGCGGCACTGAGCCGGCCGGCTCGGGATTCCGGGGTGGTAGCAGTAGTGCGGCACGACGATGCCCGCATGCTCTGCCGCCTGCAGGACCGTAGTGCCGGCCTCCACCTTAACCTCGACTGCGTCGATGGTCAGCGTGACGTAGTTCGTTGCGTCGCTCATCCGTCGGCGACTCCTCGATATAGCTCTGGTCTCAGCACCTGATCAGCGCTTCGTATTCGTCTCGGAACTTGTCCAGCGAGGAGCGGAGCGGGAACACGACGCTGTCCGCCAGGGGACAGATCGTGCGCCCCGTCATCTGCTCGCACAGGTGGTACAGCGTGTCGATGTCCGACAGGCTGCCCTCACCGCGTTCGATGCGGTGCAGAAGCTGCGCCGTCCACGATGTACCCTCACGGCACTGCACACACTGACCGCAGGACTCGTGGGCATAAAACTGGGCGATCCTGCGCATGGCCCGGACGATGTTCGTGTCTTCGTCCATCACGATGGGTGATGCCGTTCCCAGCGCGCTTCCCGCCTCGGCCATCCCCTCGTACGTGCCCTCGCAATCGAGCTCGTCCGCTGTCAGCATGGCGGTGGACGACCCACCCGGGATCACTGCCTTGATCTTCTTCCCGTTCGGAGCTCCGCCGCACACGTCGTAGATCACGTCCTTGAGCGCGATCCCCATGGGAAGCTCATACGTACCGGGTCTGACCAGGTGTCCCGAACAGCACCACAACTTGGTCCCCGGGCTCTTCTCTGTGCCCCACTGCCTGTACCAGTCCGCACCCTCGGCGACGATCATCGGCACAGCCGCGAGAGTCTCGACGTTGTTGACCGTGGTGGGACGACCGAAGACGCCCGCCTGCGCCGGGAACGGGGGCTTGATCCAGGGTTCCGCCCGTCCTCCCATCAGCGAGCTCATGAGCCCCGTTTCTTCACCCGCGATGTAGGCCCCGGCTCCGATGTGCACGGTCACGTCGCAATTCCAACCGCTGCCCAGGATGTTCTCTCCGACGTACCCGGCCTCGTAAGCCTCGACGACTGCGTCGGTGACAATCCGGCTGAACGGGAAGAACTCCCCGCGCACATAGATGTAGACGTGCTCGGCGCGGATCGCTCGCGCCGCGATCAGGCATCCTTCGATCAGCAGGTGCGGCACCCAACGCAGGATCTCGCGATCCTTGAACGCGCCGGGCTCACTCTCGTCCGCGTTGCAGCACAGGTAATGTGGACCGGTCGGCTCCTGGGGCATGAAGCTCCATTTCACGCCGGTCGGAAAACCAGCTCCTCCCCTGCCCCGGAGGCCCGACTCCTTCACCACCTCGGTGATCGCGCCAGGCTCCATCTCCAGCGCCCTGGGAAGCGTGGCGTACCCCCCGAGCTCCTTCCAACCCTCAAGCGTCCGCGCCTTCTCGTCGCCGAAGTGGCGCGAGAGGAGCGTGTTGACTTCCAGGTCGTGGCTGTACGGGTAACCCATCGGTTGTCGCCCGCCTAGTCCAGTTCGTCCAGGATCGCCGGAATCTGGTCCGGCGTCACGTTCTCGAAATAACGGTCGTTGACCTGCACCGCCGTTGCGAATCCGCACGCGCCGAGGCACTCAGCCTCGATCACGGTATACTTGCCGTCTTCGGACACCTCGCCCGCCCGCGTCCCGGTCTCGGCGAGGAATCGCTCGAACACCTCGTCCGCCTCGTGCAGGTGGCACGATATGCACGTGCAAACCTGGATAAAGTGCCTGCCGACGGGGTGCTTATTGTACATGGTGTAGAACGTGGCGACGGATCTGACATATGCCGGGGTCAGATCCAACGCACCGGCGATCTGCTCCATACTTTCGTCCGAAACCCAGCCATTCCTCTCCTGGGCATATCCAAGCATCGGCAGAAGGGCCGCTCGTTTCTCAGGGTAGCGGCTCAGCGCCTTCTCCAGCCGATCCCTGCCTTCGTCGTCCTCGAATAGCCGCTCGATAGGACGGATCTCGGCTATCTGGAACGCCTGGGAGCTGGCGGCCGCCGGATGTATCGGATTCTTCACTGGATCTCCGTATCGATCATCGATCGATCTCGCCCAGGACGATGTCGATCGACGCATTGCAGGTGATGACGTCAGAGACGAGTCCGCCCTCCACCATGTGAGGAAGCGAAGCCAGATTCACGAACGAGGGACCGCGGAATCGGCAGCGCACGGGCTTCGATCCGCCATCGGAAATGATCCCGAAGCCGAGCTCGCCCTTGGTGGCCTCGATCGAGTACCAGACGTCGCCCGCCGGAACCTGAAGGCCCTCCATGACGAGCTTGAAGTGCGAGATCATAGCGTCGATCGAGGACATGGCCTCGCTCTTGTCCGGCAGGATCACCGCAGGATCCTGCACGTTGATCGGTCCACCGGGCAGCCGGTCCAGGGCCTGCTGGACTATCCGCACGCTCTGCCGCATTTCCTCGAGACGAACCAGGTAGCGATCATACGTGTCGCCCACCACCCCCACCGGAACGTCGAAGTCGTACTCATCGTACCCGAGGTAGGGACGAGCCTTGCGGACGTCGTACGCCACGCCACTCCCACGAAGATTCGGCCCCGTGAGTCCGAGGCCGAGAGCCGTCTCGGCGTCGATCACCCCGACATCGATCATGCGCGCCTGCCAGATCGAGTTCTTGGTGAGGAGTCGCTCGGTCTCGTCAAGGGTCGCGGGCAAGCCGTTGACGAACTCGCGACAGGCCTCCAGCCACCCAACGGGCAGGTCCGCAAGCATGCCTCCCACGCGGGTGACTGATGTGGTGATCCGCCCGCCGCAGTAAGCCTCGTGGAGATTGTAGATGCGCTCGCGCTCCGAGAACGTGTACAGAAACACGGTCGTCGCGCCGAGGTCCATCGCGCCCGTGCCCAACCACAGCAGGTGGCCGAGAATCCGGTTCAGCTCGCTCAGGATGACGCGGACGACGCGGCAGCGTGGCGTGATATCTGCGCCTAGCAAGCTCTCGACGGCGAGGACGTATCCGACGTTATAGAGCATGGGCGCCAGGTAGTCCATCCGGTCCGTGTACGGGATTACCTGGTTCCACTCGCGGTACTCGCACGTCTTTTCGATGCCTGTGTGCAGGTAGCCGATGTGGGGGATGCACCGCACGACGGTCTCGCCGTCAAGCTGCAGCACGAGCCGAAGGACGCCGTGCGTGGCCGGGTGCTGGGGCCCCATGTTGATGACCATCTTCTGGCCTGCCAGACCGTCCGGGGCCTCCTGCCCTTCCTCGGGACCCGGATCCGCAGGAGCCCCTGTCTCAAGGACGCCGGCCAGCGCGAGCTCTTCCCTCGCGTAGACATCCTCCATCGAACGATTGAGGGCGCGCCTCACCTGCTCGGAGCGCGTGAACCGACCCCGCAGCGGAAAGTCCTTCCGAAGCGGGAAGCCCTCGTCGTAATTCTCCGGCATCAGGATTCGCCGAAGGTCGGGGTGGCCTTCAAAGTGCACTCCATACATGTCATAGACTTCACGCCCGAGCCAGTCGGCCGCAGCGTAGAGGTCCACTGCGCTCTGGACGCACAATTCCGAACGCGGCAGGAGGACCAGGAGCCGCAGCATGTGACCATGCTGCATCGACCACAGCTGGTACCACACCTGGATCACGAGGTCACCGCCGGGATCGGCCCCCATCACGTCGAGGAGCAGGTCATAGCTCTGACCCGCATCCGTCTTCAGGAAGCTCAGCGCCTCGTGAACTCGCGCCGGCTCAATCGTGATCACAGGAGTGCCGACCGGATCTGTCCGGACCGCACGGACTGCTTCTCCGAAACGGCTCCGCAACGCCTGGACCGATGGACTCTGCTCCGCGTCGATCAGCGGCTCCGCACCGATCACCAGGTCAGGTATGGATGGTGCAAGGGTTGAAGGCATTGCTCAGTCCTGGTGCTCCAGGAGACGCTCGCGGCGATCCCGGGGACGTCGAACAGCGGAAGTGCCCTCCACTCCGCTCACCCGGTTCTGACCCGTCGAGTTGCCGAACGGCTGGGCCACGAGCTCGATGGCCTCAGGCGGCAGGTTGGGCTGGCCCGCGGAGTCCGGACTCTCTTCCCGGTGCACCGGGTTCATCAGGGACTCTCCCTTGATCTTTTCCTGGATCATCATGAGACCGTACAGAAGGCTCTCCGGCCGCGGCGGGCAGCCTGGAATGTAGACATCGACCGGCACGAGCTGGTCGATCCCCTGTACGATCGTGTAGTTGTCGAACATCCCCCCCGAGCTGGCGCATGCCCCCATCGAGATGCACCACTTGGGCTGAGGCATCTGGTCCCAGATCCGTCTGAGGATCGGAGCCATCTTATAGGACACGCGCCCGGCCACGATCATCAGGTCGGCCTGGCGGGGGCTGAACGAAAACCGCTCAGCGCCGAAGCGGGCGATGTCGAACTTGGATGTGGCCGATGCCATCATCTCGATCGCGCAGCACGCCGTTCCCATCGGCATCGGCCACAGCGAATTGCGACGCGACCAGTTAACCACTGCATCGACTTTGGTAGTGATCCACGACACGGGGGCCCCGGTGTCCACGTCCCCGCCCGCCGGGTTCATTGTCGGAAGCCTCTTTCGTTCATCGGCCATACGTCAGTCCCACTCCAGCGCACCCTTCCTCCACGCGTAGGCCAGCCCCACGGCGAGGACGAAGATGAAGATGAACATCTCGATCAGTCCGAAGAGCCCCAGATCTCGAAAAATGACCGCCCAGGGCAGGAAGAATATGACTTCGATGTCGAACACGATGAAAAGCATCGCGACGATGTAGAACTTGACCGAATAGCGCTGCCTCGTATCACCCAGGGGGTCGATGCCCGACTCATACGGCATCGCCTTGACAGCGCTGGGCCGATATGCGCTAGCCAGGTGAGACAACAGGAGGAACATGCCCGAAGTGAGCAATCCGACAACGAACAGTATCACGACGCCGATGTATGCCTGCTTCATCGCCCGTCCACATCGTTTGTGAAATTGTTCACGAACCGTGCCGATAATAGCGCTGCCCGCCGTGTAGCGTCAAGCAAGCGGGCACGGCCACCGAAAACACGCTATTATGCTGTCATACAGGCCTTTTCGGCACTTTGGCGAGTGTTTCGCGGGGCCGCGCGACACAAGAGAGCATGGTCGGCGTTCCGGGACAAGTGTTAGAACGAATCGAGACGTCGGACGGTCGCCTCGCGGTGGAGCGGCATGGCCGCGCGGAAGGCCAACTGGTGGTCGTCTGCCTCCACGGTTTGAGCGCGAACCGCGCAACATGGAGACCGGTTGCACGTCGGCTGGCGGACCGGCACCGGTTCCTCCTGATGGATCTGCTGGGGCGAGGCGACTCCGACATCGCCCCCCACGCCGGCTACGACCTGGAATCGGAGGTCAGGAGGGTGGTTTCGGCGCTCGAGCGCTTGCGGGTATTCCGCCCCGTGCTCGCCGGCCATTCCCACGGCGCCGCCATCGCCGTCGCGGCAGCAGAGCGTATTGATGCCCGGGGTCTCTTCCTCGTAAACCCTATCACTCCCGATGTGCGCCGACCGGCGCTCCTCGGTTTGCTTTCCCTTCCTCTCGTTCGCTCCGGCCTCGGACCGGTGCTGCGGATCTTCCGCCGACCGCTCACTCGCTATATCCTCGTGCGGCGAGTGTTCGCAGACGACCGCCATGTGACCGACGAAACCGTGAGCCGGTACGCGGCTCCGTGGCGTGATCCTGCCAGGGCGGCAGCGCTCCCCGGAATCCTGGAGGCCTGGCACCCCGAGGAGCTGAGGCCGTGGGCGCGAAGGACCGACCGGCCAGTCGGAATCGTGGCCGGCGTGCACGACCGGCGTATCGGTGCGGAGTTGGCTAAGAGGTGGGCGGGAGAGCTGGGCGCGTCGTTTGACCTGCTGCCGGATTGCGGACACTCGGCACCGGAGGAAAAACCCGACGAGACAGCTGCGCTTCTCGCGGATCTGCTTCAAACAGTCCAGGACAGGGAAAGAGGATACGACACAGGATGATCAAGAGCGACCGATGGATCCGACGCATGGCACATGAGCACGGGATGATCGAGCCGTTTATCGATGGCCAGGTCAGTGAGGGCGTCATCTCGTACGGACTCTCCAGCTACGGCTACGACATGCGCGTTTCCGACGAATTTCGGATCTTCCACAACGCCCTGTCTCCCCTCGTCGATCCAAAGTCGTTCGACGAGCGCTCCTTCATCGAATACCAGGGCGACTTCTGCATCGTGCCTCCGAACTCCTTCGCCCTCGCGCGCTCTGTGGAGTACTTCCGCATCCCGCGCAACGTCCTGACGATCTGCGTCGGAAAAAGCACGTACGCCCGCTGCGGCATCATCACCAACGTCACTCCGTTCGAGCCCGAGTGGGAAGGCCACGTGACGCTGGAGATCAGCAATACGACTCCGCTTCCGGCGAGGATCTATGCGAACGAGGGCATTGCCCAGGTCCTGTTCTTCGAGTCGGACGAGGACTGTGAGACGAGCTACGCCGACAAGAAAGGCAAGTACCAGGGCCAGACGGGGGTCACACCGCCCCGCCTATGAACCGGCGGAGCCTGCTGCCTGTCCGGTACCGAGGCCGCGACCGTCCGAGCGAACAGCAGCAGTGGCAGCGAAAACCCAACCCAGGAGGAAGCACAGCCCTCCCAGCGGAGTAACGGCCCCCAGCCAGCGCACTCCGGTGAGCGCCAGGAGGTAGAGGCTCCCCGAGAATACGATCGTTCCGGCGACGAACATCCAGCCGGCTCTTGCCCAATGCGCATCCGGCCAGCGCTCGGTCGCCAGACCTACGAACAGGAGCGCCATCGCGTGCGTCAGCTCGTAACGCACACCCGTCTCGTAAACCGCAAGCAGGTCCGCCGGTATCCGTGACTCGAGGCCGTGAGCGCCGAACGCGCCGGCGGCCACCCCGATGAAAGCGGACACGGCGCCGAAAAGCAGGTATTTCTTGTGCATGACGTAAGATGGATGGGCTCGAGGCGTCACGCGAGCCCGGAACTTGCAAAGAATACTCGTGGCAGCGTACATCCAGCACCGTCGTGGCACGACCGGAGACACCTTGGAAGGAACAGCATGAGCAACGACAAGGACAACGCCGGAAAGCCGAGACTGGTCGTCCTCCTGGGGGACGCCGAGCTGACGCCGGAGCTGAGGGATGCCCTGGCGGCCTTCCCTGGAGTCGTGCGTACCGCTGACAGCAAGCATGCCGTGTGGGACGGGATCGCCGAACAGGGTGAGCTGATTCTCACGGCTCTCAACGCGTCGCTTCTCGCGGACCTGGCCCGAGAGCCCCGGCGTGCGGCTGATGGCCCCCGACCGGGAACCGAGGTCCGTGCACGGTCTCCCCGGCCGTTCGAGCCTAATCGCCTGTACGAGGACGCGCGCGCTTACGTCGAGGACACTTTATCGGCAGTCCGCACTGGCGAAGAGCCGGACTTTGACCAGGGCCGACTGTTCGCCGAGCGGATGCACACCGACCTCCTGCGAGACAACAGTCTCGTCAACCGGTGCCTCGAGCCGCACGAGAGCTACGACCTGGCGAGTCACTGCGTGAACGTGGCCGTCCTGGGAGGGAAGATCGCTCTCGGCATGGTGTCCGACATCGAGGACGCGGTCGAAGTCATACACGCCGGACTGCTGCACGACATTGGCATGGCCAAGCTCCCCAAGGAAATGCTCCGCAAACAGGGCACATGGTCGGAGAAGGAGCGAGAGGCCCTCCAGCAGCACCCGATCTATGGCGCAGAAATCCTCGAGCGCTGCGCGCCGCGATGCGAGTGGCTGAAGCGAGCCGTTCTGCAGGAGCACGAGCGAGCACGCGGCCAGGGTTATCCGTACGGCCTGCGCGACGAGGAACTCGACCCGATCGCTCGGATCATCGGAGTGGCGGACGTGTTCGAGGCCCTGTCGCACCCCCGCACGTACCGGTCTCCCTACACTGCCCTGCAGGCGCTCGAGAGAGTCGTCGGAATGCAAGAGGAGTATTTTTCTCCCCAGGTCGTTTCGGCGCTTGTCAATGAGATCTCGGCCTTCCCGCTCGACAGCTACGTGCAGATCAGCTCGGGAGAGATCGGGCGCGTGGTCGCCACGGATCCAGCCAACATACTCCGACCCCGGATCGAGCTGGTCTGGGATGCCGACTGGAATCGTATCGAGGAGCCGAGCACGCTCGATCTTGGGGAGCGGCCCGATCTGACTGTCGCCCGCGCACTGCTGGATTCGGAACTGCCCATTACCTGATCCATTCCACGCACTCGCTACCATAGGAGGAAGGGGGCGGCGCTTGGCGCCGCCCCCTTCCTCGTGTCGTGGATCCGCAGCTATTGCCTTTGCGGCTTCTCAGGCTGTATCGGTCGGGGTTTCGTTCGGTATGAGCACGGCAGACGTCACCGCGGACCGCCATAGAAGACCGACTCCCCTCCAGTGCCAGGTGTTGATCGCCTCAGCGCCTCTCTCCTTGAGTCGGATCGCGTGATTCAGCAACCTCTGCTGGACCTCTGATGGGTTCTCTCCGATCGCTTCTTCGGCAATGACGATCATGTTCTCCGCGAGAGACAGCAGACGCTGAGCATCCTCCACCGTGGGCCTCTCCCCATTCAGCACGGCGAACAATGCAAGCTCTTCAGCTCGATGAGCCTGGGCGACGGTCCGTCGGAACCACCCGTGCTCGAACGAGAACATGGCCCTGTGTTGCAACTCGCCCGCCCGGAAGAGAAGGATCTCCTGCTGGAGCGTCGGATCCGGGATCAACTCCCCTGCAAGCTGGATCGCCTCTCCTCCCCGCGCGATCGCGAAGCGAGCCACCGCTTCCGGATCAAAGTCGAAATCCCGGTGACGATGGCGCATCCGGTCAGCGATTTGCAGCGCCAGCACGAGGCGCTCACCCGCGCCTACGAGGTTGCCTCCGTCCCGAAAGGCATACGCCTCACCCAGGAGGCCCTGGAGCTTGGCCTCGAGGTCGGAGAGGCGCGCGAACTCGTCGCTCGCCTCACCGATCCTCTCGACCAGGCTCTCTACTCGTCCAAAGAGCTCGTCGATCGCCGATTCTCCGTGCCGCTCGAACAGAGCCCGGACCAGCAGCATCCGGCACTCTCGGGCCTGCGTTCGGGCCGCATCCTCGTCACCGTTCCGCAGGAGCTGCCGCGCTTCCCGGAAACACTCACGACCCTGCCCGAAGGGTGGCGCATCCGCCGACATCTCCATCGAGAGGGAAATGTCGTCGATCACGACCTCGGCCAGATCGGCATCCCCTACTACCTGGAGCTCCATGTCGGCATTCACGCTGAGGTCGCCCGACGTGTCGCCCGGCCCGGTCGGGCTGTCGTCGCAGGCCACTGCTCCGCCCGTAACCAGGGCAGCCAGCATCAGCATCCGCAATCGCTTCGTCATCTCGGCCCTCCCCTGTTTCGACCGGATCCTCGCCGGTCACAGTTGTTGGTAGAGGCGATTCAACCCCAAGACGACTCGAGCTGCCTGGAAGTCACTCGTCGGAAGGATCCTCCGGAAACTAGCGCTTGCGGCGGCGGGGCAGCGTCTCGGCCAGATACGATTCGACTACAGGATCGAACGGGCCCAGCCGTACCCTTCGTCCGAAACCGATTTCGTCCGTGGCCGTGTGGATATGCACGATGTGAAGCACTCCGTCGGTGTCCTGCCACTGAGCGCGTCCGGTGCCCGGATCGGTCCCGGTCGTCTTCGTCACGACGCGTGCTTCGACACCCTCATGGCCGGGACGGTTAAACTGGACGGCGGAGATCGGTCGAAAGTGTCGATCTCGAATCCGGCCGACGCCGGTCGCCGTGATCAGGCCGACCGCGGCTGAAACGAGGACCACCAGAGGAAACCGAGGCGCCGCGGAGCCCAGGCCGAGATCGTGAATCGCTCCGTTCCAGGTCAGACCGGTCACTGCGGCGACCACGAGCACGACGGCGGGCCGGAACAGGTCTCGATCCGCGATTCGTCCCCAGGCGAAGCAAGCGAGACCACCTGCTCCGGCAAGCAGGAAGACGAGGTTGTACCAGCCCCGCAGGAAGTCCAGGTAGCTCATTGCGACCTACAGCAGGCTGTTGAAGCAGTACGGCCTTCTAAAGCGGGGACCGCGCCCGCATCGAGCGCGCCCCCCGCTTTCGGAAATCTCTGCTCCCGCCCTCACGTGCGCGCGAATCAGAGCTGTAACATCTCCATCGTGCCACGCACGGCAGCCGCCGAAGCTTCGAGGGCCGAACGTTCCTCGTCGGACAACTCGACCTCGATCACACCCTCCAGGCCGCCCCGACCGAGCTTGCACGGCACGCCGAGGAATAGACCGTCGAGCCCGAACTCTCCCTCCAGCCACGCAGCGCACGGAAGCACCCGCATCTTGTTGCGGGCGATCGCCTCGACCATCTGGACCGCACCGGAAGAGGGTGCGTAGTAGGCAGAGCCCGTACCGAGGAGCTTCACGATCTCGCCGCCACCCTTCCGGGTCCGCTCGACCAGGGCCTCGATCCGATCGGCAGACATGAGCTGCGAGAGCGGGATGCCGCCCACGCTGACCGTGCTGACGATCGGGACCATGCTGTCGCCGTGCCCGCCGAGCACCAACGCCTGGATGTCCTCCACACTGACATTCAACTCCATGGCGATAAAGCTGCGGAACCGGGCCGTGTCCAGGATCCCCGCCATGCCGATCACGCGCTCGCGCGGAAAGCCCGCGACCTCCTTGGCAACGTACGCCATCACGTCGAGCGGGTTCGTGACCATCACGATGATCGCGTCCGGGCTGTGAAGCTTGATCTGTTCGGCCACCCCGGCGATGATCTGCGTATTCTTCTGTAAGAGGTCGTCCCGACTCATTCCCGGCTTCCGGGCCAGACCCGCTGTCACGACATAGACTCCCGAGCCCGCGGTGTCCTCGTAACTCTGGGCTCCCGTGACCATGGTGTCGAAGCCCTCAACGGGTGCGGACTCCCACTGGTCCAACGCCTTGCCCTGCGGCACGCCCTCCAGGATGTCGACCAGCACTACTTCCCGAGCGAGCTCGCGCTCCGCAATTCTCTGCGCTGCGGTCGCGCCTACGTGGCCGGCTCCGATTACGGTTATCTTGTCCACGGTGACCGTCCTTGAGTGGAGAGTTTGGATTGGGTCTGTCGTCAGAAGAACGGGCGCAGGGGGAGGCCGCGCCACAGGTCTTCCAGATCCCAACCTACCCTGCCTGCGTCGATGCGCAACCGGTGGTTGGGCCTTCAGCCACCGACCTGGCTCAGGGCTCTGAGTCCGCCGCTTCCGCGAGCCGTCCCGAGCTGCAGAAGATGCCGTTCGGGCTTGCCGGCAAGCGCTTCACGAACCGCGGGGACGATGTCCCCGGTGGCCCTCAAAGGGGTCTTCAGATCCACCTCGTGCGTGCCGAACAGGCAGGTCCTCAGCTTTCCGTCCGCAGTGAGGCGCACCCGATTGCAGCGGTCACAGTAGTTGTGGGACAGCGGTGTGATGACACCGACCGTCCCAGGAGCGCCGTCGAATCGGAAGTACGTGGCCGGCCCGTTCCCCACCGGTCCAGCGGCGGGCAGCAGATCACCGATGTCCTGGAGGCGCTGGAGCACCGAGTCCGTAGACAGAAACCGCTTCGAGAGATGGAGATTGTCTCCCGTTGGCATGAGCTCGATGAACCTGACGTGCCAGGGCCGCTCCCGGGTGATTTGGGCGAAGTCCTCAATCTCGTCGTCATTGAGGCCTCGCATGAGAACCGTATTGATCTTGAGAGGGGCGAAACCCATACGTTCCGCCACAGCGAGCCCCTCCAGCGTAGCGTCGAAGAAGCGCTCGGGACGACGGGCCACGTCACGGAAACGTTCCCTGCGCAGCGTGTCCAGGCTCACGTTCACCCGGTTGACGCCCGCCTCTTTGAGATCCCTTCCGAATTGAGGAAGCAGGATTGCGTTCGTCGAAAGCGCAATGTCCTCGATGCCCGGAATCGCAGAGAGCTGGCGCACGAGGTCCGGGAGGTCTCGCCGGACCAGCGGTTCCCCTCCCGTCAGCCGGATACGACGGAGCCCGTGCTCCGCCATCTGACGAACGACGGAACTGATCTCCTCGTACGTGAGGAACTCGTCCCGATCAATCCACTCGAGTCCTTCGACCGGCATGCAATACGTGCACCGGAGATTGCACTTGTCGGTGACCGATATCCGGAGGTAGTCGATCCGCCGACCGAACTGATCGTACATCGCCTTGCCGCCCGCCCGGGGGATCATTCGGTACCCCTCATGACCATCGCATCGCCCCGCGCGCCTGCCTCGGGAGTGTGCCCTCCCAGCCACTCGCTGGTTCCATCAGCGTACTCCTCGCGTTTCCACAGAGGCAGGCGACGCTTCAGTTCTTCGATCACGTAAGCAGAGGCCTCGTAGGCCGGCCTTCGGTGGGCAGCCGACACGGCGACGACCAGGCTGACGCTGGGCGGCTCCAGGCTGCCGATGCGGTGCTGGACTCCGATCGCCGAAGCTCCCGTGCGTGCGAGCGCTTCTCGCGAGATCTCCTGAAGCACGTCTGCGGCCATTCCTGCGTACGCGTCATAGTGAAGTCGAACGACCACTCGGCCTCCGTTGTGGTCTCGAACACGACCCTCAAAGACGATCACTGCCCCATCGGAGCTGTCTCCGAGCCGGCGCAGAAGCTCCGCTCCGTCGAGCTCCGACTCAGTGACCTCGGCCACCACCACGCCGACTGGCGTCGCTTCTCCGTGCCTCTCGCCCACGCTGCTCAACCGCCGGCAACTGGAGGTATGATCGCAACCTCGTCCCCAACTGCCACGACTGACTCGTCCCGTTCGTAGCGTCGGTTCACCGCAATCGCGCATCCTCCCAGCCAGCCGCCGAGCACGGGATGCGCCGCCAGCAGTCCGCGCAGATCCGCGACGGTGCCACCGGCCTCGAGTTCGAGCTCCACGACCGACGACCCTACGATCTCACGATGCTTGCCGAACAGCTGGACGTGCACGGGAAAGCGGCCGCTCACTCGGCCGGACTCGCGGTCTCAAGCCAGGAGAGGAATTTCCCGACCGCATTCTGTCGACGAAGGGTGCTGACGCGCACCCGCGTTCCGTCTACGGCTTCGTCTGCCCAAGCGGAAATGGCCAGCCGGCTCCGGAAAGTGGCCACTGTCACGTGGCGATCGCTCTCGTCCACAACAGTGGCTGCGAAAACGGAATCCTCCCCTGTGAAAAACCGGCGCGCCTCGTCCAGAACCTGGGCAGGAGTCAATAGTGTGGTGGTCTCTGTGATCATGCGTCGCTCACGTAGAAATTGGCCTTGACGCCGTCCCAACGTCGCGAATAAATTTGGTGTTCGTGGAGGTTCGTGTTGCCCGCCCTCCGAAACGCGCTGAGCCGGAAGCTAGCGCTCGGACGAAGCTCCAACAATCACCCGGATCTCGGGGGTTCCACATGCGCTTCTCAAAGAACATCTCTTCTCTCGTTCCGTCTCCTACCCTGGCGATCAGCGCACGGGCCAAGCAGATGCGAGCAGCCGGGGAGTCGGTCATAGACCTGTCCGCCGGAGAACCTTCGTTCCCCACTCCGGATGTGGGCATCGCGGGGGGCGTGGATTTCGTCCGCTCGGGCAAGTCCGGATACCCGCCGACGCCAGGCATCCCCGAGCTCAGATCTGCGGTAGCAGACTACATCAACGAATCCACGGAGCTCGCGTCGATCGAGCCGGCAAACGTGATCATCTCAGCGGGAGTCAAGCAAGCGCTGTTCAATCTCTCCTTCTGCCTTTTCCAGGAGGGCGATGAGGTCATGGTTCCGACTCCCTACTGGCCGACGTATCTGGCGGTCGTTCAGCTCGCGGGAGCCCTTCCCGTAATCGTCCCGACGGCGTGGGACGAAGGTTTCCGAATCGACATCGACGATCTGGAGAGGCTGCGGACGCCAGCCACGAAGGCGCTCTTCCTCAACTCTCCAGGCAACCCGAGCGGCGGTGTGTACGACCGAGACCTGATGGAGCAGTTGGCCGCATGGGCCCGGGAGAACGACGTGTGGATCGTGTCCGACGAGATCTACCGGCGCCTGTACTACCAGGGAGACTCCGCCCCCTCGATCTATGACGTCGCCCACGCCGCTGACCGCGTCGTACACCTCGACGGCGTCTCGAAAGCCTTCTCGATGCCGGGCTGGCGCATCGGCTATGCCGCGGCACCCACGGAGCTCATTCAGAAGATGTCCGCCCTGCAGAGCCAGACGACATCCGGCGCCGCCGGCCCGTCACAGCATGCGGCCGCCGCGGTCCTCGCTTCGCCCGAGCGTGACGACATCGTCCGTGGCTTCAGGGACATCCTGTACCGCCGCCGTGATACGGCGGTCGAGGCCCTCCGGGACGTGCCCGGACTCGAGGTTCGGGTGCCTGCGGGAGCCATTTACCTGTACGTACGCCTTACGGGATCGGAGGACTCCCTGGAAGTCGCCGAGAAGCTGTTGGTGGAAGCAGGTGTCGCTTCGGTGCCGGGCGAGCCATTTGGAACGCCCGGCTACCTGCGGCTGAACTACTCGGTGGCGGACGACGAACTGGCCGAGGGCCTCGCCCGCATAAAGACCTTCTTCTCCTGACTCGATCGATTGCTGCGGCCGTCCCGGAACACCGAGCGGCCGCAGCGTTCCCCTCCATCCCGACTCAGGCAGACTCCTCCACCTGCTTCTTGAACAGACGGGACGGCTTGAATACCGGTACGGCGCGCGCCGGCACCGCGACGGATTCGCCCGTCCTCGGATTGCGGGCGATGCGAGGCTTCCGATTCCTGACCTTGAAAGTCCCGAAGCCCCGGATCTCGATGTGCTCACCGTTGGCGATCGCCTGTTTTACAGCGTTCAGAAACGCATCGATCACGGCTGCGCAGTCCTTCTTCGTTACGCCCGGCCCGATCGCTTCGTGTACCTGTTCGACGAGGTCAGCCTTGGTCATGTCAACTCCCTCTTCGCCGGTGGTTGATGGTCCGACCTGGCCCCTGACGGGGTATGATCACGGCCATTGATAGCGGAGTCTCGGACCGGCCAGAGACCGATCGAGGATGCTCCTCACGATGAGGTGCAGTCTCGACTCCTCCACTCCGCGGATTATGTCCCAGAATCCCAGACGTCGCTCCGCCGGCCGCACGGTACGCGGATTCTCTCCGAGTCCCGCCATCCGGCCGGCCACGTCCACTGCTTCGCGCAGCGTCGCCGTCCGATCCACGAGTCCGGCCCGGGCGGCCTGCGCTCCCGACATCACGCGTCCATCCGCGAGTGACGCTGCCTGCTCCCGCCCCAGCTCCCTGTTCTCGACGACGGCCGCAAGGAACTGGTCGTAGACGTCGTCCACCAAGTCCTGGAGCACTCGCCGCTCCTCGTCCGTGAGATCCCGGACAGGCGAGCCCAGGCCCTTCAAGTCACCGCTCTTCACGACCTCCAGCCCGACGCCGACCTTTCGCAGGAGCTCCCCGGCGTTCGGGAATTGCATAATCACACCAATGGATCCGGTGAGGGCACTCGGCAGCGCCAGAATGCTGTCGGCACCCAGGGCGACGTAGTAGCCACCGGACGCGCCGATCTCTCCGATCCACGCCACGACGGGTCGCTCATCTTCGTCCCGCAGACGAGCGAGCTCGGAGTACATGCTCTGGGCCGCCCCCGCGACGCCACCCGGGGACCGTATCTCTATGACGAACCCACGGACGGACTCGTCCTCGCGGAACCGCTTGAGCCGCTGGAGAAACGTCCCGTCCGATTCGATCACGCCCGTGACCGGGATGATCGCCACCCGATCTGAGGAAACGAAGGGAACGTGTCCCCCGAGCATCAGGCGACCGACCACGGCTGCGCCGATCGCGAAGAACGCTAGAAGAATAGCAATGCTGAGAACCGTCGTGCGACGCTGCACGTCAAGTGGCTCCCGCGTGCGGAGATGAGCCTCCATGGTGGGGATCCTGCCGCTGGATATACGGGCCGGCCCGTGTCCGCGGCGCCCCCAGACCGGTGGAAACTAGCGCCGTGCCCGAAACCGTGTCAACCGGTTGGCACCGCAGAAGTTGCGTCCATCGCTTCGACGAACCGCCGAAACAGGTACCGGCTGTCGTGCGGACCCGGGGCCGCCTCGGGATGATACTGGACCGCAAACACCGGTCGCGACGCGTGGGCCAGCCCCTCCACGGTCCCGTCGTTGAGGTTCCGGTGAGTGACTCTCAGCTCCACCGCACCCTCCGCCAAACCCTCCATTTCGGCTATCGCAAAGCCGTGGTTCTGTGACGTGATCTCGATCGCGCCCGTGTCGAGGTTGCGTACCGGGTGGTTCCCTCCCCGGTGTCCGTACGGCAGCTTGTACGTCCGCCCGCCGAACGCCCGTGCGATCAACTGGCAACCGAGGCATATCCCGAATACCGGTACCCCTGCATCGCTGACGGCCCGGACGGTCTCCGCCGCACCCGGCACCGCAGCGGGGTCTCCGGGGCCGTTGGATACGAACAGGCCCGCCGGTCGCCGTTGCAGGATTCCCTCAGGTCCGACGCTCGCCGGCAGCACCTCGACTCGATAACCCTCCGCGGCTATCAGGTCGAGACTGCGCCGCTTCACTCCGTAGTCCAGACAGACGACGACACCTCTCTCCGGGCCGCGGGCCTTGACCGAATACGGTTCGGTCGTCGACACGCCGGTCGCCAGATCGAGGCCTTCCATGACCGGGTGAGAGGCGAGCCGCTCCAGACCCTCCTCGATCGAGAGGGAGGCGGAAGCGATCAGCGCGCGCATCGTGCCTCTGTCTCGGACGTGCCTGGTGATCGCCCGTGTGTCTGCGCCGGTGAGCGCGGAGATCCCGTGTGTCGTCAGATACTTCTCGAGCCCCTCCGTAGCTCGCCAGCCGCTCGTTACCCTCGACATCTCCCGCACGACGAAGCCGGCGACCCAGGGCCTGGATGCCTGCTCGTCCGCCGGCGTGACCCCGTAATTGCCTATCATGGGAGCGGTCATTACGACGATCTGCCCTGCGAAGGACGGATCCGTGAGCACCTCCTGGTAGCCAGTCAGATTGGTCGTAAACACCAACTCGCCGGCGGTATCGTTGGCCGCGCCTGCCAACCGACCCGGCCACGTCTTGCCATCTTCCAGAAGAAGGTACCCGTTCAGATCTTGCGTGAGGGTCACCGCCGGCATCCAATTGAGGTTCACGATCACGTCGACACATTGCGGAGCGCTATGGCACCCGATCTGGTTTATATCTACGCGGACGAATCCTGCCTCGGCAACCAGCGACAGGACGTTGCCCGGCCCGGGGCCGCTGCTGGCATGCTCGAGCGGTTCGACGGTCGGAAGGGCTGGTACCGAAGAGATTTCGCCGCGTTCGAACCCGACACGACGAACAACCGAATGGCCCTGTTGTCGGCCATACTCGGCCTGTCGGCCCTCAAGAGGCCCTGCGACGTCGTATTCACGTCCGACAGCCAGTACCTCGTGCGCGGAATGAACGACTGGGTGCACGGGTGGGCCCAGAGAGGCTGGAAGCGCAAGAGCGGGCCGATCGAAAACCTCGATCTGTGGCGACGCCTCGTCGCCGGTGCGGCCATGCACCGGGTGGAGTGGCGCTGGGTACGGGGACACGCCGAGCACCCGAAGAACGAGTACGCCAACGACCTGGTCGTCGCCACGGCCAGGTCAGGCAAAGCCCCGGCCGGTCTCGTGTCCTCTGGTTTTGACGAATGGTTGGCAGAGCAGGTGGATCTTGGCAGATTCGTCGGCTACCTGGACCTGCCGCCGGACGAGCCGTTCAAGCCGGACCCCGCCGTGTCGGCAGGGCCCTGACTTCGTTACCGCCAGGTCCCTGAATTGCCGTCGTCAGTCGCCTTCGGGATCCTCTTCGGGGGAGCCGGTCTCACTTTCCGCTGGAGCCTGAACCGGTACCGGGGTGACCTGCGTTCCCTGCCCCTCCGTCTCCAGAACGGATGCGGGTGGTGCCGCCCGCTGTCCGACGTCCTGGCGGAGGATCGACTCCGGCGTGGAAGATTGACGGGCCGACAGAACGGCCAGCATTAGCGCCAGCGCCAGGAAGGCGCCTCCTCCGTACCAGGTGGCCCGCGTCAGGAAGTTGGCAGCCTGCCGTCCTCCTATGAACGAATCCGTGGACGACGAAGCCCCCCCGAACTCGGCCGCCAGACCGCCGCCCTTACCGGACTGCAGCAATACGATCAAGATCAGCAGAAACGAGATGATGCTGATCAGAGCCGTCAGTAGCGTAAACATTCCGCCTCTTCCTCGCGTGACAAAAAAGGTGCGGGCCTCCTGACAGGGCCCGCACCGGCTGCGAAATTAGGGATTCCCGCGAACGGAGTCAACGTCGAAGACGCCCACGCCTTCCTCCCTGCCCTCAACGACCAGCCGAGCAGATCGCCGCGAAGCCTTCAGGATCCAGACTGGCGCCACCGACCAGGACCCCGTCGACTCCGTGCGCCGAGAGCAACTCGTCGATGTTGGCCGGTTTCACACTACCACCGTACAGAATGACCGCGTCAGCAGGACCGCCGCGCATCTCGATCTCGCGTCGCACGACCGCGTGCGCCGCCGCCGCGTCATCCGCCGACGCCGTACGCCCGGTGCCGATAGCCCAGACTGGCTCGTACGCATATGTGAGACCCGCGATGCCGTGGCCGTCCAACGTGTCGAGGACTGCCTTGATCTGCCGCGACAAAACGGTCTCCAACTGGCCCGCCTCGCGCTCCTCGAGCGTCTCGCCCACACACAGGAGGGGACGGGTGTCAGACTCGAGAATCCGGTTCACCTTCGTCGCCACCGTTGCGTCGTCGTCGCCAAACTCACGCCTCCGCTCCGAATGACCGGCCAGCGCCCAGCCAACGCCCGCCTCCTTCGCCATCGCGGCCGACACCGCGCCCGTGTGGGCCCCCGACACAGCCTCATGAACATCCTGAACGCCCAGCTCCAGATCTGGCCGACCCTCAGATGCGTCTCGAAACGCGGCAACGCTTATGGACGGCGGAAAGAACACGATCCGAGCGTCGTCACGCGGAGCGTAAAGTTCGGCGAATGCCGCAACGAACTCCGACGCTCCGCGCGGACCCATGTGCATCTTCCAGTTCGCCGCGAACATCGGTCGTCTTGAATCGTTCATAGTTCCTCAGGCCGAATCCAGGGCTTCGATCCCCGGGAGTGTCCCCTTCGCCAGGTACTCCAACGATGCCCCACCACCGGTCGAAACATGTGAAACCGCATCGGAAAGACCGGCCTGGCGGATCGCACTGGCCGAGTCACCGCCACCAATGACCGTGAACCCACCACCCGCCGTGCAGTCGGCCACCGCCCGAGCGACCTCGACGGTCCCGGCATCGAAACCGTGCCTCTCGAACACGCCCATGGGCCCGTTCCAGAACACCGTCGCGGCATCGCGCACGATCGCTCCAAACGCGGTGCGAGTATCCGGACCGATGTCCAGCGCGGCCAGGTCCGCCGGAACGGAACTCGCGGCCACCACATCGGCCGCAGTCGCATCCGCTGCATCCGGCAGCGCCACGATTAGGTCGCTCGGCAATCGAAGCTTGTCCGCACCGGTATCCAGGAAGCGACGCGCCGTGGGAACAGCGTCTTCCTCGACGAGCGACAGTCCGGTGCTCGCCCCGCTGGCCGCAAGGAAGGTGTTTGCCATTGCACCGCCGATGAGCACAACATCAGCGCTTTCCAGGAACGTCTCCAGCAGGCCGATCTTGTCGCCGATCTTGGCGCCGCCGAGGATCACGACGAACGGCCTGCGTCCGGCCCCGCGCAGGGTGTTCAGGGCTTCGAGTTCCTTCTGGACGAGGAAACCGGCGACAGCCGGTCGAAGGAATTCCGTGACTCCGACCACGGACGCGTGGGCCCGGTGCGTACTGCCGAAGGCATCGTTCACGAACAGATCGCCGAGCCGCGCGAACCGGGCCGCGAGATCGAGGTCGTTGTTCGTCTCACCGGGAAGGAAGCGCGTGTTCTCCAGCAGCAGCACTTCGCCGCGTGGAAGGTTCTCGATCGCGTCCAGCGCTTCACTCGAGTCGGTCGACGTAACGAACCTCGCCGGCGCCCCGAGCAGCTCAGCCAATACCAGAGCCACCGGCGCCAGAGACAAAGAAGGCACTACCTGACTTTTCGGGCGTCCGAGATGCGACAGGAGGACCGGCCGACCGCCGTGGTCCATCACGTATCGGAGGGTGGGGATCGTAGCCTCAACGCGGGTCACGTCGCCGACCGACCCATCCTCATTCAGTGGGACGTTATAGTCCACTCGAATCAGGACCCGGCGCCCTTCCAGCTCAGAAGGCTCCAGGTCTCTCAAGCCCTTTCTCGGCACGCTTCGTCCTCTCGTCCTGGCAAGTCGCCCAACCAGCCTCGCCTAAAGACTCTGCCCGATGTAACGAGCGAGGTCCACGCAGCGCATGGAGTAGGCCCACTCGTTGTCGTACCACGAGATCACCTTCACGAGCCGGCCTGCGACGACCGACGTGGACGGCCCGTCAATAATGGAACTGTTCGGGTTGCCCACGTAGTCCACCGAAACGAGAAGGGTCTCCTCGTATGCCAGTATGCCCTTCATGCTTCCTTCGGCGGCACGGCGATACGCGTCGTTGACTTCCTCGACCGTCGTATCCCGGCCAAGGTTCGCGACGAGATCGACTATGGAAACGTTGGGGGTCGGCACGCGCATGGCCATTCCGTCGATCTTGCCCTTGACTGCCGGTATCACCAGCCCGGTCGCCTTGGCGGCCCCTGTCGTCGTTGGAATAATCGAGACTGCAGCCGCTCTCGCGCGTCGAAGGTCCTTGTGTGGCAGATCCAGGATACGCTGGTCATTCGTATAGCTGTGCACCGTCGTCATCAGGCCACTCTCGAAACCGAACTCGTCCACCAGCACCTTTACGGCCGGTGCAACGCAGTTGGTCGTGCAACTGGCGTTCGAGATGATGTCGTGTCTCGCGGGATCGTAGTCGTCTCCGTTCACTCCCAGCACGATCGTTACGTCCGGGTCCGGCGCCGGAGCGGTGATCACGACCTTTCGCGCCCCGGCGTCCAGGTGCTTCGACGCGTCCGACCGCTTGCGGAACAGGCCGGTGGCCTCGAACACGATGTCCACGCCGAGTTCCGACCACGGGAGCTCCGCTGGATCGCGCACCGAGAGGACGTCGAACCGCTCACCGTCGATGACCAGTGCGTTGCCGTCCACCTGGACGTCGCCGTCATACGTGCCATGCACCGAGTCGTATTTGAACAGATGTCCCAGCGTTGCCGCGTCCGTCAGGTCGTTAATGGCCACGAGATCGAGCTCACCCATTCCCTCCTGCAGCGCTGAGCGGAGGATGTTTCGTCCGATCCGCCCGAAACCATTGATCGCGATCTTGACCGACATATGATTGACTCCGGTCTGAGGATTCCCTGGTTGAAGGAACCATAGCTTGCACGCGGTGAGTGTCGTGCACAAGCCCCGTCCGCGAGGGAGAATCAGCCCACTTCGAGCACCGGCGCGGTTCTGGCGAAACTCACGGCGCCGAGGCACTCCAGCCCGGCTGCCTCGAGCGCCACCGCGCAGGCTCCCGCCGTGGAACCCGTCGTAATCACATCGTCCACGACCACCGCCGCCAGCGCGCTCATTTCAGGCTCGCACTCGGCCCCGTCCGTTCCCATCAGCGTGTACGACACCAGTCCCTCCGCCGCACCAGGATCGATCGCGTAGGCACCGGCCGCCCTGCGCTCCCGCTGCCGTCGCCCGAGTCTCGCCTGTGACGGACCGCCGCGCACCCGGCACAGCACGTCAGCTACCTCCCAGCCCGTAAACTCGGACAGGGCGTCGGCCAGAAGCTCAGCCTGATTGAAACCGCGCTCCCTGCGTCGGGCCGGAGCAAGTGGAACGGGAACGAGGATAGGATGAGGCGAATCAGCGACCCGGTGCAGGGCCGGCAGCATACGAATCGCCATGAATCGCGCGAGCTGGGTCCAGCCCCTGTACTTGAGACCGCGAACGATCCGGGCAGCAGCCCCGAAGTGCAAGCAGGCCGAGGCCGTCCGGCAGAGATGGGGAGGCCAGCTTTCGCATTGAGAACATCCCGCGGCTCCAGCCTGCTCGACGACTCGCGTAATCCCGCACCGAGGGCACAGGGGCAGTGGAATCGGCGCCACCCTCGACGCGCACAGGTCGCAGATTGGAGACCGATCAGCGGAGACCGCTACGCCACACGCGGCGCACCCGCACGGGACTACCGCATCGCAGAAATCGGCCAGCCAACCGGCGAGCCCTCGGATAGTCCCGACTGTCACCCTGCGGACCCGAGATTCAGACCATCCCTTGCCGCCGCCCACATGGTGTCCGTCGTCCCCTCTTGAATGCTCTCCACACCGAACCAGCGCTCGAGGCTCAGCACGGCCTGCCGTACGAGCATCGAGAGACCGTCCCTTGCGGGCACTCCAGCGAACTCCGCCGCCCGGGTCCACTCCGTGCCTCCCCGGCCGTACACGAGATCGAAGGCGAACCGTACTCTCACGTCGCCGAAAGATAGCGGCAGCAGATCAAAGGGCTCGAGACCCAGGCTCGTGGAGTTCACCACGAGATCACAGTCATAGGTAGTCGCGGATCCAGGCGGCGCGGCAACGGTCCTGGCGATCTTCTCCAGTCCCAGTTCCTCGATCAGTCTCTCGGCCCGCTCGGCGGTACGGTTGTGAATGTCCAAACGCCTGACCCCGGCCAACTCACAGGCGACGGCCACTGCCCGTGCCGCCCCACCGGCACCCAACAGAAGCACCTTCGCGCCATCCAGGTCGAGGCCGTTCAGGTCCCGCGTGGCGTGCAGGAATCCTCCGACATCGGTGTTGTCACCAACCAGACGCCCCGAATCATCCAGCCAGAAGCAGTTGCACGCTCCCGTTCGCTTCGCGTACGGCCGGACAACATCCACGATTCGAGCAGCGTCTTCCTTATGCGGAACCGTCACGTTACCGCCACCGGAAGCAGCCAGGTCGCGCATCTCCCGTACGAGGCGGTCCAGGTCTCCTCCGGGGACCCGGACCGCCTCGTACGAAGCATTAATGCCAAGCTGAACGAATGCAGCCCGGTACATCGAGGGTGAGAGCGAGTGGGCTACGGGATCGCCCAGCAGGCCGTACCGGCTGAGACCCCCGGTCATCCGTGCCCGGAAAGGTCGTCGAGGATTCCGGCCACGCACTCTTCCAGCAGCCGGGCCGTCTCCTCGTAAGCGGCTTCATCTCGACCATGGGGATCCGACACCGGAGCGCCGTGGAGAACGTGGTCGGATGGGAGGAAGTCCGTGGCGAGTGAGGCCGAGATCTCGTGAACGTAGCCGTTCGGGAGCGCCTGCACGTGTGACGGACTCATGCCCACCACCAGGTCCACTCCCGCCAGGCTCTCGGCACTGAGAAGACGAGACCGATGCATGGAAAGGTCAGTGCCTCGCCGGGCCGCGGCCCGCAATGCGTGCCCCGTGGCCGGCGTACCTTCGACGGCGAAAGTCCCGGCGGAAGCCACAGTCAGCTCGAGACCCCGGAGCCGGGCTCCCCGTCTGGTGAACGCCTCTGCCAGAGGGCTGCGACAGGTATTCCCCGTGCACACGAACAGGACCGAAGTCATGAACGCCGAATCCCCCGCAGGCAGTCCAGAATCGATTCGGTCGGCAATGCTCCCTCTCGGAGCACGGCAGGCTCGGCGCCCGCCAGAGACACCAGCGTGGACGGAGGAGGGCCTGGCAGATCCCCTACATCCACGAGCAGTATCGACATTCCCACGTCCGGCATTCGATCCAGGTTCCGTTTCGCCTCGACGCTCGTCACGGCAGGAGACTCGCCCGCCCGGTTGAGGCTGGTCGAGCTGATCGGAGCTCCCCACGCACGGAGGACGGACCCGAGCACGGGGTGGCCCTCGACCCTCACGGCGACGCCCGTCCCGGTGCCATCATCCAGCACGAGCGTCAGGGGACCCGGCCAAAACCTGTCTGCGAGCACCTCCGCCCAAGGATTCCACTCGAGATCCGGGAAGGAGCTCTGGATAGCCGTCGCGTCCGCGGCAATCCGAACGAGGGGGAACTCCTCGATCTCACGACCCTTCAAGACGGCCACGTGAGAGTCGACGTCGGGCAGGCAGGCGCCGCCTATGCCGTACACGGTGTCGGTCGGGTGTGCCAGTATGCCCTGCGCGCACAAAACCTCTACGGCGCGCTCCACGACCCGTGCCAAGCTCGCCGGCTCGCCCGATGCCACGACTTCCTCAAACCGAGCCAATCGGCCCGTTCCGTCCCGCGGGCGGCCCAACCCTGCCCGCATCGATCAGCCACTCAGCCAGCGCGAGGTCTTCGGCCGTCGTGATCTTCACGTTGTGCGGGTCCCCCTCGACGGCCACCACTCGGTAACCCTGCACCTCGCAGAGGGCCGCATCATCCGAAGCGGCTCGCGAGGTTCGCTCTGCCCAGGCGTGCACCTCGCGAATCAGTCGAGCGCGAAATCCCTGAGGAGTCTGTGCTCTCGCGAGTCTCGAACGATCGACGGTTTCCAGAACCGCGCCGCTCTCCAGGCGCTTGATCGTGTCCACAACGGGAAGCACGGGAAGGGCCGCGCCCTCGTCGGCCGCCGCCGCCAGAACCCTCTCGATCACTGCAGCCGTCACGAAGGGACGGGCCGCGTCGTGAATGAGCACGAGATCCGAGTCGGCAGACACAGCATCGACGCCGCGACCGGCGCTCTCCCTGCGCGTGCTCCCCCCTGCACAGCATCCTACGCCCGCTCCAACGAGCCAGCCGGGAGGACTCTCCACCATCCCGGCAGGCAGCACGACGACGACCTCACCGATTGAGGGGTGCTCGACCATGGAGCGCACGCTCCACAGCAGCAGCGGGATCCCTCCGAGCAGCAGGAACTGCTTGGGGGTCCCCAGGCGTTCGCCCTTCCCCGCCGCCACGACCACTGCCGCCACCTTCATGGGGCCGCCTCTCGCTCCAGGAGGTCCGCAATCTCTCTCACGTGCCTCATGAACAACACGTCGGCGTTCCCGGTCAGCTCACGCTCGAGAGCTGCGGGTGCCACGATCCTGGTGAGCTTGGCCCCACGAGCGGCGCGGAGCCTGGCCTCGCCGTGCGACACGCCGCGCACCTCTCCCCCCAGGCCCACCTCACCGAAGAAAGCGAACCCGGAAGGATACGGTCGATCCGCACCTGCGGAGGCGAGCGCTGCCACCACGGCCAGGTCCGCGGCCGGGTCCGCCATTCGAAGCCCGCCCACGACACTCACGAAGACGTCCTGCTCTCCGAGCGCTACTCCTGCCTTCTTCTCCAGCACGGCGAGCAGAATTGCGAGTCGTCGACCGGGAAAGCCTGTACAGACGCGTTGAGGAGACGCGAACCTGGCGCGCGCGACCAGAGCCTGGACCTCGGCCAGAATCGGCCTGCTTCCATGCACCGGTATCGCGACGGCGGCGCCGCCGGTCTCGGTCGTCTCTTGGGACAGGAACAGAGCCGATGGATCCGGCACCGGCTCGAGCCCGCCGGCCCCCATTCGAAACGCGGCCATCTCATCGACGCTTCCGAACCGATTCTTCGAGCTCCGCAGGATACGGTGCTCGCCGGATCGCTGCCCCTCGAAATGGAGCACCACGTCGACCAGATGCTCCAGGGTGCGAGGACCCGCGAGCGCTCCGCCCTTGGTCACGTGACCCACCAGGAAGCAAGCGACGCCGGCGGCCTTCACCTCGCGTTGCAGGGCCGAGGCCGCCTCCCGCACCTGCGCCACCCCACCTGGCGCCGACGTCATCTGCCTGGAACTCATGCTCTGGATGGAGTCGACACACAGTACCGCCGGACGGCTCCGGTGCAGCGCTGACACGATATCCTCGAGATCACTCGATGCCAGGAAGTCGACGTCGGAAGCCGTTCCAAGACGATCCGCCCGCAGCGCCACCTGCTCCGCGGACTCCTCCCCCGACACATACAGCACTGCCGTGCCCCGACCAACCAGGTCTCCCGCGAGCTGCAGCAGCAGAGTCGACTTACCGATGCCGGGAGCCCCTCCGAGCAATACCACCGAACCAGGCACCAACCCGCCACCGAGCACCCTGTCGACGTCGCCGAACCCTGTGGTGATCCTGCGGGACCGCTCCCCGTTCGCCTCGCCCAACCGCCTCACTCGACTCGATTTCGTGCCTCGCGAGCCGGCGCGGACGTCCAGCTGGCTGGCAACGCTCTCATCCAGCGAGTTCCACTCGCCGCACGTCGGGCAACGACCCTCCCAACGGAGAGTCTCCGCGCCACAGTCGCGGCATACGAAAACGGATCGGACGCGACTCATGGTCCCCGAGGGTTGTTGAGGTAAGCGCCAGTTCCCGACAGAGGATGAGGTCCGTGAATCAACATCCTCTCATGCGCACCACGCTCAGCTATGCGTTCGATTGGCGGACGGCCGACTCAAAGAGCGTGTAATTCTTATGGAAATAGAGCCCAACCGTGCCCGTCGGACCATTGCGCTGCTTACCGATGATCAGATCGGTCTTGCCTTCCACCGATTCGCCGGAATCGTCGACCATGTCCCCCGGTCGTCGGTATACTTCCTCCCGGTAGACGAAGAGAACCAGGTCGGCGTCCTGCTCGATCGCTCCCGACTCCCGCAGATCCGCCAGCACAGGTCTCTTGTCTGTTCGCTGCTCCGGCGCCCTGGAGAGCTGCGAAAGCGCCACGACCGGAACATTGAGCTCCTTGGCGATCGCCTTGATGGACCTCGAGATCGCGCTGATCTCCTGCTGCCGGTTGTCCGCGTTGCCTGGGCCCGTCATGAGCTGCAGGTAGTCGACTATGATCAGTCCAAGATCCACCTCCGCGGCCAGGCGGCGTGCCTTGGCTCGCACCTCCAGCGCAGTGATCGCCGGCGAGTCGTCGATCCAGATCGGAGCCGTGTTCAGGTGACCGGCGGCCGTGGCGAGCCGCGCGTACTCGTCGTCTTGAAGCCTGCCCCGTCGGAGACGACCGGAGTCCACGCGTCCCTCGGAGCACAGGAGACGCTGAACGAGCGACTCTTTCGACATCTCCAACGAGAAAACCGCCACCGGTATTTCCTTCGCGATCGCAGCGTGCTGCGCGAAATTCAGGGCCAACGCCGTCTTGCCCATCGACGGCCTTCCCGCCACGATGATCAGGTCACCCTTCTGAAACCCGGCCGTGAGGTTGTCCAGGTCGGGGAAGCCACTTGGCACTCCCGTTACCGATCCCGGGCTGCTCTGCAGTTCCTCAATTCTCTCGAACGTCGGCCACAGGATCTCCTTGATCCACACGAAACCCTGTCGCTGCGATGCCTGTGCGATCTGGAAGATCCGTTGTTCCGCCCGGTCGAGCGTGTCGTCCACCTCCCCGGCGGGAGCGTCGTATGCATCCCGCACGATGTCCGTTGCCGAGTCGATCAGCTGCCGCAACACTGACTTGTCACGGAGAATCCGGCAGTGGTACTCGATGTTGGCAGAAGTCGGTACCGCATCCACGAGGCGTGCCAGGTACACCATCCCGCCGGCTCCGTCCAGCTCGCCGGCAGACTTGAGCTCGTCCGACAGGGTCACCACGTCGATGACCTCGCCGCGCGAGTACAGCCGCACCATCGCACGGAAGATCCGGCGGTTGGCTTCCCGATAGAACGAGCCGTCCCCCACCGTCTCGATGGCCCGCGCCACGGCGTCTCCATCGATGAGCATGGCGGACAGGACTGAGATCTCGGCTTCCTCCGACCAGGGGACCTGCCGTCCCGCCACGACGCCGTCGACGGGAATCACCGAAGGCTCAGCCATCTCGACCTCCCAGGGTCAACTGCCCCTGTGAACCGGCAGGGGAGCCCGGATTGTCCGGGTTCGTCGCCGGTTCACCCTCCACTTGCTCACCAAGCGTCGACCCACCGTGATCGCCATCCACGATTCTGCGCGCCAGCTGGAGGTCTCGCCATGAGGGTCGTGTCCAACCGGCATTCCTTAGCAGAGCCGCCGGGTGATAGGTCACGACCAGAGGATATCCCTCGTACAGATGAGTCCGTCCCCGCAGGTGTCGGAGCGAGTCTCGGGTTCCCAGAAGTGTCTGGGCGGCAAAGGTCCCAAGAGCCACGATGACAGCCGGTCTGACGAGCTCGACCTGCCGGAGCATGAACGGCGAGCAGGCTTCGATCTCATCCGGAAGCGGATTCCGGTTACCTGGCGGCCGACACTTGAGAACGTTGCAGATGAACACCTCGGACCTGGAGAACCCGACGCTGAGCAGCAACCGGTCCAGGAGCTTGCCGGCCCTGCCCACGAACGGCAGGCCTGTGCGGTCCTCGTTGGCGCCTGGAGCCTCGCCGACACACAGGACCCTCGCCTCGGCCGGACCGTCCGCGAACACGACCTTCGTCCGAGTCGAATGCAGCCCACATCGGCTGCAGGCTTCCGCCACCCGCCGGAGATTCTCCATATCGGAGATGCCGAGGATGTCCTCCCGGGATCCCTCTCTCGCTATTCGGCCCACGTCCGTTCCTGCCGGAGCCGGGTCCTGCACGTGGGACGCAGCGCCGCGCACGGCATCGAGCACGTCGTCGCGACTGGCGCCGGACAGGAATACCTCCGGGACGCCCAAGGCCTCCCGGCCACGCAGGTAGCTGCGCAGCGCGTCTCGGGTCGCGGTCACGACAGCCGCTCTTCCAGGCGATCCAGCATCCTCTCGGCCACGTCCGTTTTCTGCAGTAGAGGAAGTTCCTCCACCACCCCCGCCGCGTCGATCAGCGTCACCTGGTTCGTGTCAGCCTCGAACCCACGGTCGGGCCGTCCGGCTTCGTTCACAGCGACCATGTCCAGACCCTTGGCCTCCAGCTTCCGGCGGGCGTTCTCGAGCGCGTCAGTTGTTTCGAGGGCGAAGCCGAGCGTGAACACCTGCCGCTCGACTCTCATGGCACGCGTCTGCGCGAGTAGGTCCGGTCCGGCTTCGAGCGACACGTCCAGCACATCACGATCCTGCCGTTTGATCTTCTCGGCCGCCGGATCCGGCACGAAGAAATCGGACACGGCAGCCGCCATAATGAGAACCGATGCGTCCTGCAGCTCCTTTTCCAGGGCCGTCCCCATCTCCTGGCTGGTCTCCACCCGGATCAATCGCGGACCGTAAGGCGGTTCCACTGATGTCGGACCTGCAATTAATACGACGTCTGCCCCGCGCAGCCATGCCGAGGAAGCGAGCGCCATGCCCATGCGGCCCGAAGATCGGTTGCTTACGAAACGCACCGGATCGATCGAGGCGAGGGTCGGCCCGGCCGTGACCACGACTTTTCGTCCCTCGAGCCGGGACTCGCCCCGCAGGAGACGACTGGCTACCGAGATAATCACATCGGGCTCTGACATTCGTCCCGGACCGGACTCGCCCTCGGCAAGCTCGCCGTCCTCCGGTCCGAGCACATGAAGCCCATGTGCCCTGAGGGACTCCATGTTCTCTCGCGTGGCAGCGTTCTCCCACATCCGGAAGTTCATGGCTGGACACACCAGAATCGGACAGGCAGCCGCGAGCAGGGTCGACGTGGCCATGTCGTCGGCCAACCCATGCGCCATTCGTGCCAGGATGTTAGCCGTCGCGGGCGCAACGATAGCGAGATCCGCCTCCCGACCGAGCTCGACATGGGCGAGAGGCTCGGTCCACAGGTTCGTATGTACGGGACGACCACTGAGGGCATGAAACGTCGCGGCCCCCACCATCTTCTCGGCGGAAGCCGTCATCACTACGTCAACCCGGGCTCCGGCCTGACGTAGCCGCCGGACCAGGATCGCGCTCTTGTAGGCGGCGATCCCGCCCGAGACCACAAGAAGGACACGACGCCCATCCAGCGCGGACACTACTCGCCGGGCGCGCTGCGCTGGCTGACCAGGCGGTACTCCAACTGGCCGGAGGCCATGGCCGCCAGGGCCATAGTGGTGAGCTTATCGGCCCCGTACGGCGACCGCTCGAGCGGCAGCGCGTTCAGCTCACGGGCGTACTTGGCCGCGACAAGGACGCCCAGGTACTTGTCCGATGCGGCGGGAATCAGATCATCCGGCGTGAACACCTTCATTCGCTTCTCGCTTCCTGTTCGACGGATGCAGCGAGCATCCGGTTCAAAGACTCGCCGAGAAACCGAACGCGATCCTTCACGTCGGGACTCAGCCGCTTCACCCTGTGGCGCTCGGCCGAGAGAATAGCCTCGACCGCTCGCACCGTATCGTCAAGATCGTCGTTCACGACCGCGAAGTCGAAGCGCTCGATTTCTGAAAGCTCCGATGACGCTGTTCTCATACGAGTCCGGAACGCCTCTTCGTTCTCGCTGCCGCGCCCGCGCAGCCTCTCTACCAACCGCCTGAAGTCGGGCGGAAGCAGAAAAATCGTGACCGCGTCAGGCTCGACGGCCCTGAGTTGCTTCGCCCCCTGCACGTCGATGTCCAGGAGCAGGTTCGCCCCCTCGTCCCGGGCCCTGCGGAGGTTTGCATGCGGCGTGCCATACAACTCTCCATGTACCTCCGCCCACTCCAGGAGGTCCCCGCTCTTGATGAGATCCTCGAAGGCCTCTCTGCCAAGGAACCGGTAGTCCCTGCCATCGTGCTCATCCAGCCGTGGGCGCCGGGTCGTCGCCGAGACCGAGAAAAGCAGGTCCGCGTGACGCTTCAGCAGCTCCTGCCGCACGGTCGTCTTACCGCCTCCGGACGGTCCGGCAAGGACGATCGGAAACAGGTGAGATGGCCCCGATCTCAACGAATCGACCTCACTCTACGTTCTCGTTCTGTTCCCGAAGCGACTCGAGCTCGTTCTTCATCTCCACTACGATTCGTCCGATCGTCGCGTCGTTAGCCTTCGACCCGATCGTATTCACTTCCCGCAGCAATTCCTGCCCGAGGAAGCCCAGACGTTTGCCGACGGGCTCTGCCTCCGATGCGTCCACCAGCTCGCGGAACGCCTCGAGGTGGGCTCGGGTCCGCACAACCTCCTCGGAAATGTCCCATTTGTCGGCGATGAACGCGATCTCCCGGGCCAGCCGATCCGGGTCGACCTCGATGTCGCCGGCCAGTTCCCGGATCGAACGTCGCAGACGGTCCGTCTCTCTCTCTATCCTCTGGGGAGCCAGGGCTTCGACCTCCGTCAGCCCGGACTCCAGCGCCTCCACCCGATTCATGAGATCCAGCGCCAGACGTTCTCCCTCGCGTAGACGCATCTCGACCAGTTGAGTGACCGCTGCGTCCGCGATCGTCTTCACGGCCTCCAGGGGCACGGCCTCCAAAGGATCGGTGGTCGCTTCGACCAGCAGGCGCTCGCATCGCCCGACCAGACCGATGTCCACCTCCCCGGGGAGGTCCCAGCGCTCCTTCAGCTCGCGCAGGCCGTCCACGTAGGACTGCACCCTGGCTTCGTCCAGGCGGAAGCCTTGAGCGAGACCGCTTCCGCCTTCCGCCGTCGAGGGCCCGATCCGCAAGGCCACATCGACGTGGCCTCGCCTCACTTGCGCGGAGATCGTCTCCCGGAGGGACTCCTCCCAGCGCTCGGTTCCCGGCGGCATCCGGAAATGAAGCTTCAGGTGACGTGAATTCACCGACCTGAGCTCGAGACCCAGTGTCACCCCAGCGGCGGTCGTAGACGCCGATCCGAAACCCGTCATGCTGCGTATCATAGGAACCGATTAGTATAGCGTACCCGCCTCAATTGAGGAACTCCCATTTGACGCCGAACACCGAGCGTCGGACAGGAAACGGAAGACCCGGGAGGTCCTGTCCTTCCACGGCCGTCAGGTTCTCGAACCGCCAATACACTCGGACGGCCAGGATACGGATCATCAAATTCCAGTCGATGAAGGTGTACGATGGAACCCGCACAGATGACGAGCCCGCCGATCCCGGTCCCGGGGACGTGAGCATCGAATCCCGGTAGTTGAGACCGAAGGCCGCGCTGATCTCGAGCTCTTCCTCGAAGAAGGAGTCGTGCCAGAAGATCTCGGCGCGCGCGACGCTCTCGGGAACGTACAGTGGCTCGTCTCCGTCGAGCACATTCGAATACCGGTAGAAGCCCCTGAGCACGATGGGCTCCACGTCGTTCAGCACCAGCCCTAGCGGAATGATAGGGCCGACCAATCCACCCTCCGCGAGGCCCAGCTCCACGGACCCGCCGGGCAGCTGCTCGCTGTCGAACACGGCACCGAACGGAAGCTGCCGGCTCAGCTTCTGGTACGCGCCGCGCCCGGAGAGCGTGAACGGACCCAGCCGCAACGCCAGGGCCCCGGCAGCTACGTCGAACGAGACCGAGTCCGCCCTTTCGAGTGTCGGGTAGGACACGCCTCGTGTGCCCGTCGCTCCGTCCGCCGTGAGCGTGAGCCCGAGGCGGCGTACCGTCGCGGCGACGCCAAGCCGGCCCTCGGATGTGCTGAAGTCGTTCCACGATCCCAGTCGCCCACCAGCCGTCAGAGAGAGCCACGAGAGGAATCGGTATCCGCCGTCGAGGTCGACGTCGACGATCGGATACGTCGGATCATCCCACAGCCTGAAGCCGGTCCTGAACCAACCGTTCTCAGCTTCTCCAGACAATCGGAAACCGCCGTTCGCCACCTTCCGGACACTCTCCCCCTCCGAGCTCAACCCGCTCGTGCCCGCGAAGGCCTCCGCCTGAAAGTGATCGCCGAGGTTTCCCCTGCCGCGGACGAACAGCTCGGTGCGGTTCAGGTCTGCGGGAGAGTATACGTCCCGTTCCATGCTCTCGGTGACCCACTGCAATTCCAGGCCCGCGTCTCCACCTCCCGGAAGCCACTCCACCCGTCCCCAGAAGTTAAAATCGCTCGACGCGTGCTCGCCTCCCGTATCGAGCAGATCGATGGACGGGGCGAGGTTGAAGTTGTTCCCGACACCGTTGCCGAACACGAGTCGCAGGCGACTCAGACCCGGATCTCCAGTACCGCCGGCGATCCGGGAATAGCCCGAGCGCTTTACCCTCCTCAGGGTAGTGACTTCCGCGATCCATCCGTCGGCTCGACGCCGCACGCGCACGCTCTCGACGCTGGCAAGCGCGATCCGGGTCAAGTCCACCTGGCCGGCGTCCAGGGTGGTG